>JANNJB010000139.1:0-7569 GCA_031405615.1 Vicinamibacteria bacterium
TCGCTGGTCTCACGCGAGGTCATCGCTGATTCCATCGAGACGGTGTGCGGGGCCGAGCGACTCGACGCGGTCCTGATCGTGGGCGGCTGCGACAAGAACATGCCCGGCGCCATGATCGCGATGGCGCGTCTCGATATCCCCGCGGTCTTCGTCTACGGCGGCACGATCAAGCCGGGGCATCTCGACGGCCGGGACCTCACCATCGTGAGCGCCTTCGAGGCGGTGGGGCAGTGGAGCCAGAAGAAGATCACCACCGAAGAACTTGGCCGGATCGAGCGAGCGGCGTGTCCCGGCGCCGGTTCGTGCGGCGGCATGTTCACCGCGAACACCATGTCCTCGGTGATCGAGGCCATGGGTCTGTCCTTGCTCCATTCGTCGACCATGGCCGCGGTGGATGCCGAGAAGGCCGACTCGGCCGCGGAATCCGCCCGCGTGCTCGCGCGCGCCATCGCAAAAGACCTCACGCCCCGGAAGATCATGACCCGGAAGGCCTTCGAGAACGCGATCGCCGTCGTGATGGCGGTCGGAGGTTCCACCAACGCGGTGCTTCATCTCCTGGCCATCGCCCACAGCGCCGATGTGCCGCTGGCCCTCGACGACTTCGAGGCGATCCGCGCGCGCGTGCCCGTGCTGTGCAACCTCTCCCCGTCGGGCCGGTACGCCACGACCGATCTCCATCGCGCCGGAGGCATTCCCCAGGTCATGAAGATCCTGCTGCACAATGGCGTTCTCCATGGGGACGCACTGACCATCTCCGGAGAGACCGTGGCCGAGACCTTGAAGAGCGTCCCCGCCGAACCGCCCGCGGGTCAGGACGTCATCCGCCCCTGGAGCCGGCCCGTTCACCCAACGGGCCATCTCGCCATCCTGCGCGGCAACCTCGCGGAAGAGGGGGCGGTGGCGAAGATCTCGGGCCTCAAGACCATCAAGATGACCGGGCCGGCGCGTGTTTTCGAGTCGGAAGAGGAGACCCTCACCGCGATTCTGGGCGGGCAGATCCGCCCTGGCGACGTGATCGTCATCCGTCACGAAGGGCCGCGTGGCGGGCCGGGGATGCGGGAGATGCTGGCGCCCACTTCGGCCCTCATGGGCGCGGGTCTTGGCGACACCGTGGCCCTCATCACCGATGGCCGGTTCTCCGGCGCCACCCACGGCCTGGTCGTCGGCCACGTGGCGCCCGAGGCCGCGACCGGAGGCCTGATCGGCCTGGTCAACGAGGGGGACAGCGTGACCATAGACGCTGAAGCGCGGCTTCTCTCGCTCAATGTTCCGGAAGCGGAGATCCTGAGACGGCGGGCCGCGTGGACGGCGCCCCCGCCCCGATTCGCCCGCGGTGTACTCGCCAAATACGCCCGCGTCGTATCTTCAGCGAGCCGCGGTGCGGTCACCGATTGACTTTGAGTTGGGGGGCCGCACACCCAGAACGGCTGCCATGCTCAGCCCCCCATGGCCCGAGGCCAGGCTTCGCGCTCCCCGAGGGGAGCGCTGCGCGCAACCCCCGCGCTTCGGCCGAAGTAAATTCGGCCTACGCTAAACGCACAGATAAACTGCGCGCCTCGCCATGAAATCCTCCCGGAACACCAAGCCCGAGCCGACCGAGGTGTCGATCGGAAACGTCGTCATCGGCGGCCAGCAGACCGTCGTGATCGCGGGCCCGTGCGCAGTGGAGAGCCACGATCACCTCATGCAGATCGCGCGGTCGGTCAAAGCCTCGGGCGCGCACCTGCTTCGCGGCGGAGCCTTCAAGCCCCGCACCTCGCCCTATTCGTTTCAGGGGCACGGAGATGAGGCGCTCAAGTGGCTCTCCGAAGCCCGGGCGATGACCGGTCTCAAGGTCGTGAGCGAAGTGATGGACGTGCGCAAGGTCGAGTCGATGGCCCGGGTCGTCGATTGCCTTCAGGTCGGCACAAGGAACATGCAGAACTTCGACCTGCTGCGCGAACTCGGCCGCGTGGCCAACCCCCTACTGCTCAAGCGGGGCATGTCGGCGACGATCGAGGAATGGCTGCTTGCCGCGGAGTACATCCTGGCCGAGGGCAATCCCAACGTCATTCTGTGCGAGCGGGGGATCCGGACGTTCGAGGGCGCGACCCGCAACACCCTCGACCTGTCGGTGATTCCCGTGGTCCGGTCCCTGTCCCACCTGCCGATCGCCATCGACCCGTCCCACGGCACGGGTCGCCGCGACAGCGTGGCCCCGATGACCAAAGCGGCGATCGCCGCGGGCGCGGACGCGGTGATGATCGAAGTCCACGACGACCCGGAGCGCGCTCTCTCGGATGGCGCGCAGAGTCTCTCCCTCGAGGCCTTCGACGCCCTGATGAAGGACGCCTCACGGATCGCCGATGCCTGCGCGAGGCCCTTCTTGAACCCGCGGGTCGTTCCCTTCGCGAGCCGCGGTTAAGCCCCTTTTGTCGACGCCAGGCTTGACACGCTCGCCCCGCGCCCCTTACTCTCGCCATTCGATGTCCAACCAGACCCTTGTGAGCCAACTGAAACTGCGCGGCGGCGTGTCGTCGCTCGCGCTGGTTATTGGTCTCATTCTCATCGTCCTTACGGGCGGGGGTCCCGTCTAGCGAGGCAAGACAAAAGCCCGCGAGACGACAGGCCCCCGAGGGAAACCTCGGGGGTTTTTGTTTTTCATGGAGAAACGCAAGTGAACACCAGGAACGAGAACGAGAAACCCACGGACCCCCGGGAAGCCCGGACGGCGCCCCAGGGGTCTGAGCCCTATGAACCGGAGGCCGCTGGCCCAAACGATGGGTCCGACTTCAAAGAGACGGTGGAGGGAGGCTACGGCTGGGGCGTTTAGAGGGAAGGTGTAGCGGAGGCGGGATTCCTAAGGCGCTCCGCTTCGCGGAGCCCCTCTAGAGCAAAGTCGCATGCGCTCGTTTGTCACTCCCGCCGAAGCGCGGGGGTATGGGGGGCTGAGCATGGCGGTCCTTTCCCGTATCCTGCGGCCCCCCACCTAAAGGAAACGCATGAATCTCGAGTCGAAGTATGTCTGGATGAACGGCGCGCTTGTGCCGCACGAGAAGGCGGTGGTGCCGTTCCTGACCCCGGCCCTTCACTACGGCACCGCGGTGTTTGAAGGCATGCGCGCGTACAACACACCAAAGGGTCCCGCGATCTTCCGGCTCAAGGACCACATCGAGCGGCTTTTCTCGAGCGCGCGGATCTTCGGCTTCCTGTCCCTGCCCTGGACGGAAGAGCAGGTGATCGAGGGCTCGAAGGCGGTGGTGCGCGAGAACGGTTTCAGCGATTGCTACGTGCGCCCTCTCATCTTTGCGGCCTCGGGGCACATGAGCCTGAACCTCCTCGGCATCGAGCCGGGGCTCGGCATCGCGGCCTGGGAATGGAAGGGTTTCGTCTCCCCCGAAGCGGAGGCGCAGGGTCTACGCGCGAATGTGTCGTCGTTCACCCGTCACCATCCAAACGTCATGATGACGAAGTCGAAACTCGCCGGGAACTACGGCAATTCTGTCCTGGCGAGGACCGAGTCCGCGCGGCTTGGTTTCGACGAAGCGCTGATGCTCGATCCTACCGGCCTCGTCGCCGAGGGAACCGGTGAGAATCTTTTCGCGGTACGCAAGGGCGTCATCTATACCCCGCACCGGACCACCGTCCTCGAGGGCCTCACCCGGGACAGCGTGATCATCCTCGCGCGCGAGCTCGGCTACGAAGTTCGTGAAGAGCCGCTGACCCGCGACCAGCTCTATGTGGCCGACGAACTCTTCGTCTGCGGCACCGCCGCCGAGGTGCTGGGCATTCGCGAACTCGACTTCCGCCGAATCGGCACGGGCGTCCGCGGACCGGTCACCACGCGCATCGCTGAGGTGTTCCGACGGGTCGTGACCGGCCAGGAGAAGCAGTACGCGTCCTGGCTCGATCTGTGTAACGCCTAGCTTCCCGACCGGATCACGTCCTGATCCGCGCCAGGAAGGCGCTCACCACGAGGGTCCACCGGTCGGGATTTCCGCGAAGCAGGGACTGGTGGCCGAGTCCGTCGAACACCTCGAACTGCTTTGGCGCAGGCAACGCCTCGAAGATGCGATCGAGAGGCGTCGCTTCGTTGCGCGGCTTCGGAAGCTCGACACCGGCAGCGGCGACGCGGAGCTTCTGAACCAGCGTGAGCGTCTCCGGCCGGCCCGTGCGCACACCGGTCGCGCTGAAGTGGGTCATGGAATAAGCATGCCCATACGCGAACACGTTCAGGAGGGTGAAGGCGATCGCGCCGAGACCAAGGGCCTTGCGTCACGCCCGCCCGAGAGATGACTTAGGTTTCGACGTAGGCGTCGGCCTCGATCTCGATCAGCATCTGAGGATCCACCAGCGCCTTCACTTCCACCATCGTGGACGCGGGCCGGATGTTCGAGAAGACCTCACCGTGGGCCCGGCCGTACTCGTCGAATCGGGAGATGTCGGTTACGAACATGCGGGTGCGGATCACGTGCGAAAACGAGGCTCCGGCCTCTTCGAGGGCCCGGCCGATCTTCTGGAGGATGAACGCGGCCTGGACGTAGCCGTCGCCCGGTCCGACGAGGGCGCCCGAGGCGTCCACCGCGGTGGTTCCCGCCACATGGACATGGGGTCCGACTCGAACCGCGCGCGAGTAGCCAACCAGGGGCTCCCATTTCGTGCCCGATGAGATGTTCTTGCGTGGCATGGCGACTCTGGGCTCAGAGGGCGTCAAGAAGTGCTTTGGTCATGTCCGCCGTCCTGGCGGATCCGCCGAGGTCGGGCGTCCGCACCCGGCCCTCGAGCGTCACCTTCTCGATGGCGCGGATGATACGGGCTGCCGCCGGGAGTTCGCCCAGATGTTCGAGCATCATCGCTCCCGCCCACACCGCGCCGATCGGGTTCGCGATGCCCCGGCCCGCGATATCGGGGGCCGAGCCGTGGATGGGCTCGAACATTGACGGGTGCTTTCGCGTCGGATCGAGATTGCCGGAAGGCGCTGTGCCCAAAGACCCCGAGATGGCCGCCCCGAGGTCGGTGAGGATGTCGCCAAAAAGGTTGCTTGCGACGAGGACGTCGATGGTGTCCGGCTGAGTCACCATGCGTGCGGCGAGGGCGTCGACGTGGTACTTGCGTACGGTGACATCCGGGAATTGAGAGGAGACATCCTCGACGACCTCATCCCACAAAACCATCGAGTGGCGAAGGGCGTTGGACTTTGTCGCGGAGGCGAGGAGTTTCCTCGGCCGCGTTCTCGCCAGTTCGCACGCGAACCGCACCACCCGCTCGATCCCGACACGGGTGAACGTCGCGACCTCGTTCGCAAGCTCGCCCGGGCGGCCGCGGTGGACGAAACCGCCTGCGCCCGTGTACTCGCCTTCGGTGTTCTCGCGCACGCACACCATGTCGATGTCCGCGGGCGTGCGGGAAGCCAGGGGCGACGTAAGCCCAGGGAGCAGGCGCATGGGGCGCAGGTTCACGTATTGGTCGAACTTCTGCCGGATGGGCAGGATCAGATCCCAGACCGTCACATGATCGGGCACATCCTTCGAGCCGACGGCGCCGAAGTAGATGGCGTCGAAGGCCTGCAGCGACTCGATTCCACCCTCCTTCACCATTCTTCCGTGCTGCCGATAGAACTCCGAGCCCCAGGGAAAGTGGATGGTGTTGAGCTGAAAGCCCTCGACCTTCTCGACGGCTTCGAGAATCTGGAGTCCCGCGCCGAGGACCTCCGGGCCGATACCGTCGCCCGGGATCGCCGCGATCTTGTGGGCCCTCATTCGGCGACCGAGGGCAGGGAGATGCTCCAGAGCTTCTTGCCGGAGAGGTCATGCAGGCTGACCGTGAGTTCGCGCGTGCGCCCGTCGACGGTTCCTTTGCCGAAGAATTGAAGACCCGCGGAGGGCGGCTGGTTTGGTCGCATTCCTTTCGGAATGGAGAGATACCTCACGGAAGGGCCGAAGGTTTTGTCGAGCCCGTTGGGTCCGAAGGTGCCGGCGTGCAGCGGGCCGGCGACGAACTCCCAGAACGGATTGAAGTCCGTGAACGTCGCGTCTTCCGGAGAGTAGCGATGCGCCGCCGCGTAGTGCACGTCGCCCGTGATCCAGACGATGTTGGAGATCCGCTCGCGTTTGATGAAGGCGAGCAGGTCGGCGATTTCCAGCTCGCGGCCGCTCGGTGCGTCCGGATCATCGTTGGCGACCGCCTCGTATCGGCCCGGCCCGTCTCCGACCACCAGACCAAGCGGCATGTCGGAAGCGATCACCTTCCACACCGCGCGCGAGGAACGCAGCGAGCGCTTCAAGGTGGCGAGCTGAGAAGGACCGAGCAGCCCTGAGTTCGCATCGAGCCTGGGCTCACGGTTCGCGCCATTGGCGCCCCGGTAGCTCCGCATGTCCAATGCGAAGACGTCGAGCAGCGGCCCAAAGGGCAGCACGCGGTCGATCTTGGCTACCGTCGGTTCGATGCCCCGGATCGGCGTGAACTCGAAGAAGCCGCGCCGGGCTCGTGAGGCGAGCACGTCGACCCGCGGCTCGATCAGGTACCGCGGGTCGTCCAGGATCTGACCCGGGTACCAGTTGTTGCGCACCTCGTGGTCGTCCCACAAAACGAACTGCGCGATCTGGGCGTTGAAGCGTCGGAAATTCTCGTCGAGAAGGTTGTACTCCCACTGGCCGCGAAACTCGTCGAGGGTCTCGGCCACCTTCGACTTGGCCTGGGTGGTGAGGTTCTTGAAGGTCGTCCCATCGCCGGCCCGCATCTCCGCCAGCACAGGTTGATCCGCGTAGACGGTGTCGCCGGTGTGGATGAAGAGGTCGGCCTCGGCGCGGGCCATGGTGTCGTACATCTTGAGACCGCCCATGGCGGGGTTGATGCCATAGCCCTGGCCCACCGTGTCGGCGCCCCAGATGAAGCTCACGTCGCGTCCGTCGGCGGGAGGCGTCTTGAAACGGCCGCTCACCGGCTGGCCGAACACGCGCGAGTCGGCGAGGTCGCGAAAGCGGACGCGGTAGAAGATGGTCTCGCCCGCGGGAAGCTTCTGAAGGTCGGCCTTCGCGCACAGGCCGGTGCTCTTGAGCGCGAACGAGTTGCCGGCGATGGTCGAGTTCTCGAAACGCTCGTTCGTGGCCCACTCGACTTCCATCTCGCCGGGCTGGCTGGAGCGTGACCAGATGATCGCGCTCCCGCCGGTCACGTCTCCGGCCTGGACGCCGGAGACAACCTGGGGAGCGGCGGCCTGCGATCTCACGATCGCCGGGAACCCAAGAACGGTGGCGCCTGCGGTAGCCCGACCCAGAAAGTCTCGCCGTTTCATGGCGCGGAGTCTATTTGAGTTGGGGGGCCGCAGGAGACGCTGACGGCCATGCTGCGGGCCCGATCAGGCGGCAAGCTTGGGCTGGTTTTGGCGGATCTGCGATTTCGGGGGTGGGGCCGGCCACATCGGGATGAACCTGGCCAGGCGATGGCTCTGGACGCGCTCCCGGAAATAGAACTCGTGCTCCCACTCGACCTCGGCCATTTCGAGCAGGCAGTCGACGTGTTCGACATGACCGCACTCGGCGGCGAGCCGCGCCGCCACTTCGTATTCGACGATGTTGCGGCTCTCGAGAA
>JANNJB010000140.1:0-1722 GCA_031405615.1 Vicinamibacteria bacterium
GCCCATGCTCTCCGAGTCCGGCGACCAGGATATCTCGACCGTTCGCGGCCCAAGATAGGGAGAGCACGTTGCCGCGCGCGGTGTAGCGTGAGCTTGGACTTCCACTTTGCGGATGTTGAAGTCGTTGCGCCGCAATGTCCAGCGACTCGATGCCCTGGTCGGCAAGGTTCTCGATGAAAGCGCCAATCTCCAGACCGAAAGCGGGGTCAGGATCGAACGGCGCCAGTTCGATTTGTGGCCTCTGGTGGAGGGCCTCATCCACGACATGCAGCTGGTGGCCGGGACGGACAGCACCCGGCTTGTCAATCAGGTCCGCGACGACCTGGTGGTGTACGCCGATGCTGCGTTGCTGAGGCGCGCGTTTCAGAACCTGCTCGCGAACGCGATCAAGTACACCCCGGGCGGAGAAGTGGTCATCGGCGCTCGCGAGTTGGATGAAGGGGGCTCGGCCGAGGCCTGGGTGACCGACAACGGCGTGGGAATCCAACCGGACCTTCTCGCGAGAATCTTCGAGAAAGGGGAAACCGATCCTGGAAGTGGCGACGGTCTGGGGCTTGGTCTCACCATTGTGAAGACGTTCATCGAGGCGCACGGGGGCACGGTGACCGCGGAGAGCAAAGTCGGAGCCGGCTCGACGTTCCGACTTTCGCTTCCGGCCAAGCGGAAGTAAGGTCCCGGTTTCCGGGTTGCCTCGACCTGCGGGCGCCGTAGAAGGGTTGGTCCGCGGAAGGTCTCACTGTAACTAAGCTTGGGATCATGAAGCACCTTCCCCAGACCGCCACCTCCGCCCTCCTGCTGACCATCCTGACCCTCGCGGCGCCGAGTCCCGGCGCGGCCCAGTCGCAGGACTCCCCCGCCCGGTTCAAGTCGCTCTACACGCGGGAGTGGGCCTGGAGACAGGCCCAGAACTCCGGCCTCGACGAAGATGCCGACCGCACCGCGGCGGTGCGCGACCGTTTCCCGAAGGTGGACGCGGCCACTCAAGGCGAGCGCCTGCGGTACTGGACGGACGTGCTCCGTGAGCTGAACGCCATCAAGGTGGCGGACCTTTCGGCCGAGGACCAGGTGAACCACGCGATTTATCGCGCGCAGGTCGAAGCCCTCGAGGCGAGCGTCCGCTTCCGCGATTTCGAGAAGCCGTTCAATTCGGATTCCTCCTTCTGGGCCGAAGTGACGGGGGCGGCGCAACGGCCGCTGCGAAATCTCGCGGACTACCGCGCGTATCTCGCCCTGCTGCGCGACATTCCCCGCTACTTCGCCGAACACACCGCGAACATGCGCGCCGGCCTCGCGCGAGGTTTCTCGGTGCCCGGGGTCACCCTGACCGGGCGGGACGCTTCGATCTCC
The DNA here is from genome assembly GCA_031405615.1 of Vicinamibacteria bacterium. GTDB lineage: Bacteria > Acidobacteriota > Vicinamibacteria > Fen-336 > JAGNNV01 > JAGNNV01. The sequence goes on from JANNJB010000140.1 coordinate 1,348, forward strand.
AGCGTGTCGGAGGCGCGCGATCCGGAGAAGAACCCCTTTTACACGCCGTTCGCGAAGATGCCCGCCCGCTTCACCGAGGCCGAACAGAAGAGTCTGCGGGCCGAAGCGGTGGCGGCAATCCGCGACTCGGTGCTCCCCGCCTATGCGGATCTTCTGAAGTTCATGCGCGAGGAGTACATGACCAAGGCACGGGTGGCCCTTGACGCGACGTCGTATCCCGACGGCAAGGCCTATTACCAGTCGAAAATCCGCGAGTTCACGACCATAGACCTCACTCCCGACCAGATCCATCAGATCGGAGTCTCCGAGGTGGCGAAGATCCGCGCGGAGATGGAAGACACGAAGAAGAAGACCGACTTTCAGGGCGACTTCGCC
>JANNJB010000141.1:0-4217 GCA_031405615.1 Vicinamibacteria bacterium
CCCGCGCGCGGTCGCCGAGCACCTGCGGGGCAAGGGCATCATGGTCACCCTGAAGCCCGAGGGCATCCGGGTCTCCACCCACTTCTACAACAACGCCGAATACATCGAGAAGCTGGTGGCCGCGCTCAAGCAGTATCGCGAGTCGACACCCGGTCCCGTCGAATGAGGTCGGTCGCGGGGGCGGTGTTTCTTGCCCTGAGTCTCGGCCAGCCCGCGGAGGTTCGCGCACAGGGGTCTTCGCCCATGCCCGCGCCGAGCGCCTCGCCGCGGGAACGCACGCTGAAGATCGCGCGAGAGATCATGGCCGCAGCGCGTTTCTGCACGATGGTCACGACCAGCGACGGCGAAGCGCAGGCGCGAATCATGGACCCCCTCGAACCCGACGCGGTGTTCGTGGTCCACATCGCCACCAATCCGCTGAGCCGAAAGGTGTCACAGATGCGGGCCAATCCGCGGATCACTCTGCTCTACTTCGACACGAGCCGCCTCGCCTACGTCACGCTGATCGGGATGGCTTCCCTCGCGCCTGAAAACGAGAAGGCGGCTCTGTATAAGAAGGACTGGGAGGGCTTCTTCGATCGAAGCCGGCCAGCGAGCTACGCTCTCTACCGGTTCGTGCCCTCCCGCGTCGAGGTGGTCAGCGCCCGGGACGGCCTCGCCGGCGACCCCGCGACCTGGCAGCCCGAGATCATTCACTTCAGGTAGAAACCCTGGTCCTCCCGGTCTTTGGTACACTCTAAGTGTACCGATGCCCGACACTTCCGCCGAGAAAGTCCCCGCGCAACGTTCCCTGACCAAAGCCGACATCGTCGCTGGAGTGGCGCGACGTCTCGATTTCACTCAGGTTCAGGCCGCCATCGTGGTGGACTCCTTTCTGAAGGGCGTGGTCGCCGCGCTCAAGAAAGGCGAGGAGGTCGAGATTCGCGGCCTCGGCTCTTTCCGCTTCCGCTCACGGGCGCCCCGCAAAGGCCGCAATCCGAAAACCGGGGAGCGAGTCGAAGTGCCCGCCAAGCGAGTGCCCTACTTCAGGATGGGCAAGGAGTTGAAGGCGATTCTGGGTGGAAGCGGCGAGCCGTCGTCTTCCTGATTCCCTCTCCGAACTTCGCCCTCAGGGCAGCGGAAGAATCGCCGGCGACGAACGCCGCTGGCCGCGGATCCGGAAGCCGAACAGGCCTCGCCGGCTCACGAGGGCGGTCGAAATCAGGGCGTCGCTGCGACGCTCGTAGGCCACGAATAACGCGAGCTGAGATGTTTCGGCCCAGCGCCTGAAGCCAGTCTCGACGCGAAGATCGGTGACGCGCTCCCGCGGGAAGTTCGGGCTCGCGCTCGCGCCCACCACACGCACATCGCCAAGAAAAAACAGTGCGCGATTGTCCCGTCTAGCAACGTCTATGTCCGCCGAGGCCCGAGCCTCCCAGTTGTAGCCCACCGCGGACGCGAGGGTCGCCACTGCCGCGGAGCCCGAGAAGCCGCCCTTGCGATTCCACTTCTCGGGCCAGGGTGAGTCGTACTTCAGGCCGAGGAAGTTCCAGTCCACCGCCTGAAACTTGTCTCTGTCCTGGACGTGCCGGGAGACGTGATGAAAGAAAGGAGAGACGCGGCCGCGGCCGACATCGAAACGCATCCCGACCTCGAGCGAGTAGTTCGCCTGGATCGCCTCGAAGGAGCGCACGCGATTCCCGAGAATCGTCTCGACATTGGGCGCGAAATACAGCGACGCCCTCCCCTTTTCGACGAGGTCGACGTGCCCTCCAATCCAGCCGACCCATGCGAAGTCCTCGTTCGGCGAGGAATACCGAGCGGCCTCGAGTTGCGGACCCATGAAGGGGAGAAATCGCGCGCCCTCGCTGGCCTGCGCGTTCGTGAACGCAGGCAGCATGCAGAGGGCCGACATAACGAGCCGCCTATTCAGTCTCAGGATCTGCACTCGTTGTTGAAGGGTCGGGGTGGTGCCGGAGGTGGGGGTCGAACCCACACGTTGCGAACAACGCGGGATTTTGAGTCCCGTGCGTCTGCCAGTTCCGCCACTCCGGCAGGAGGGGCAAGAGCCTCGAAGTCTAGCAGCCCCCTTCGCGTGTTCGAGCGCTATCCTCGGCTGCATGTCCGTCTCCGCGCTGCGCGAAATCACGATTGGCGTGTCGGACCTGCACACGCGGACCGGCCTGTTCGAGACGGGCTGCGGCCTGTCCGTTCTATCGAGCGGCCCGATCGACTCGATGACCGCGGGCCGGCTCTTCGACGCGGGTTCGAGCCTCGATGCGGCCCTGCTGGGTCGTCCCGATCTCAAGGACGCTCCGCGCCTCCGTCTCGTTGAATCGGGCGCGGCGGATGCGGCACGCCCCTTTGGCCTGAGGTCCCCCGGCCCCCTCGGCGTGGGCTTCACGACCCGAGGAATCAACGACGTGCACGCCAGGCTCTCGTCCCAGGGCGTTCGCTTCGTGTCCCCGCCGATCCTGCTCACCCCCATGGCTGCGTCGGCCGTGGGGGACGCGTCCCCCGGCCCGCAGCGGTTCGAAGCCTTCGGCCGCGCCGAGGATGGCGACTTCATCGTCCTGATCGAGCGCAAAAACGCGGAGACGCCCTACGGGACGTTCGGGACGGACTGCAGCGAGCCTCTCCACGCCTCCTTCGTCGTGACGAACCTCGACGCATGTCTGCACTTCATGAGCGACGTGCTCGAGCATGAAACGCTGATCGCGGAGACCTGCGCGGGGCCGCCTTTCGATGCCCTGCTCGGCCTCTCGCCGGACGTCTCGTTTCGGTTCGCGATGCCTCACCGGCCCGGCTCTCCGACGGGACGGACCATCTTCATTCAGTTCGACCGAAAGCCTGAGCCCATGGCGCAGATCCCTTCCCTCGCCCGCGGAATCTGTCGGATGCGATACGACACCACGGATCTCCATCAGTCCCTCACGCGTGTTCCCGGCGGAGGCGGGTCCCTCGTGCGCGGCCCGGCGAGCATCGACGATCCCATTCTCGGCCGGGGTCTTGTCGCCATGGTGCGCTCGCCCTTCGGAGTCCTGATCGAACTGTGGCAGAAGGGCTGAAGCCGCGCTTTTTTCGCGAGACCGAACCCTAAAGCGTAGACTCCGCCCCGCGTGAATATCATCGGGGTTTCGGCCTACTACCACGACTCCGCTTCATGCCTGGTCCGGGACGGCGAGATCGTGGCCGCCGCTCAGGAAGAGCGCTTCAGCCGGAAAAAACACGATCACCGCTTCCCCATCGGCGCCTTCAATTACTGCTTGAAGGAGGGCGGTCTCTCGGGGCCTTCGGAGGTCGATTACGTCGTGTTCTACGACAAGCCCCTCATGAAGTTCGAGCGGCTCCTCGAAACCTACCTCTCCTACGCTCCGCGTGGCGTGTCGTCCTTCCTGAAGTCCATGCCGCTGTGGCTCAAAGAGAAGTTGCACATGCGCACGCAGATTCGAAAGGCCTGCGGCTACGACGGGAAGATTCTCTTCGGCGAGCACCACGAATCGCATGCGGCGTCCGCTTTCTATCCCTCCACCTTCGACGAGGCCGCCATCATCTGCTTCGATGGGGTGGGCGAATGGGCCACCACCAGTTATTGGGTGGGCCGGGGAAACACCCTCGAATCGAAAGGCGAGATCCTGTTCCCTCACTCGCTCGGCCTTCTCTACTCCGCCTTCACGTACTACACCGGGTTCAAGGTGAATTCCGGCGAGTACAAGGTCATGGGCCTCGCCCCCTACGGCGTGCCGAAGTACGTCGACGCGATCTACGAGCACATTCTCGACCTGCGCGACGACGGCTCGTTCCATCTCAACATGGACTACTTCGACTACTGCGCGGGCCTTACCATGACGAACTCGCGGTTCGATTCGGTGTTCGGGGGGCCTCCTCGAAGGCCGGAGGCGAGGCTCACCCAGCGCGAAATGGATCTGGCCGCGAGCGTGCAGAAAGTGACGGAGGATGCGATGTTGCGAATCGCGCGGCACGTCCACCAAGAGACTGGCCTCGACCATCTGTGCCTCGCCGGCGGCGTCGCCTTGAACTGCGTGGGCAATGGCCGGCTCCTCCGCGAAGGACCGTTCAAGAAGATCTTCATCCAACCGGCCGCCGGGGACGCGGGTGGAGCGGTGGGTTCCGCCCTGGCGGTCTGGCATCGTTATCTCGACAAGCCGCGGGCCACCTACACGGGCCCGCCCGCCCTCGACCGCCAGCGCGGCTCCTATCTCGGGCCCGCGTACCAC
>JANNJB010000142.1:0-9297 GCA_031405615.1 Vicinamibacteria bacterium
CATGAACAACGGGGGCAGCGGAGTTCACATGGGCGATACCCTGGCCAAGGCGGCGGCCGAGTTCAAGAACCTCGACCGCGTCATCACCGGACACAGCACGGTGATGACTCCCGCCGATCTCCTGGAGTATTCGGAGTTCAACCAGGCTTTTCTCGCCGCCGTGAAGGCCGCCAAGGCCGCAGGCCGGACGCCGGAGCAGGCGGCTGCCGAACTGAAACTGTCCGAGAAGTTCGCCGCCTATGCGATGGGCGGCGCGGCGGTGAACGTCGCGAAGATCTACGAGGAGCTTGCGAAGTAGCGGCCGGGCCGGCCTACGCTTTGGCGACCCTCGCTCCGAGCCACGCCATCGGGAGGTAGGCGGCGATCAGGTCGAGAGCGATGAACCATGCGGGGGCGGGGATCATCGTCGAGGCCGCGATACCGCCTATGAGAAACGTGCAGCCGATACCAAGCGCGATCGGCATCTTGTGACTGACGGCGACCCTGGCGGCGACGAATGCGGCAACCAGGGTCCCGAGCGCATGCGCCAGGAATGGAAACACGAAGTGCTTCACCTCCATCCGCGGCATCGCGGCGGTAAGGCCCTCGACGGTGGTCATGTCGGCGCCCACGGGCGGGGCAATAACCGAGGAACTGATCGTGACGAACGCCATGTTCACGATGCTGCCCAGCACCAGACCCGCCATGATCCCGGAGATGTTTCTCAACATCGGGCGTTTTAGGCCCGGCCGGGCATCATCGGAATCTTCGAGCCGCAGCCCTCGTACGGCCGGATCTGCTTGTAGATCTCCGGAGCGACCGACGGGCCTTTTCTGAGGCAATGTGCGTCGAAAGCCTTGCTGAGAGCCTCCGCGACCTGGGGCTCGTTCATTTGCTGAAGGTCGGTGCGCTGAAGCATGAAGACCTGCCGGCCATCCTTGAAGAGGCCGATGCTCGGGGACGAGGGGGGATAGGCGCTCATGTGGCTCCGCGCCTGCTCCACCGCATCGCGATCGACGCCCGCGAAGACCGTCACCGATCGATCCGGGATGATCGCGTTCTGAAGGGCGAGCATCACGCCGGGGCGCGCCTGACCGGCGGCGCAGCCGCACACCGAGTTCACGATCACGAGCGTGGTGCCGGATTTCGTCACGACCTCATCAACCTGTTGGGGTGTCGTGAGAGGCTCGACGCCTACCGCGGCGAGTTCCTGCCAAAGCGGTTCGACCGCCTTGGGATCGTAGATGGGTGGTAGAGGCATCCCGCGAGTCTACGTTGGGGCTCCCTTCTGAGCCCCCGTCCGTTGGCTCGCTACGTCGGTCCCGACTCGTCCCGGGTTTGCCGAAGAACCTCTGAAAGCGCGGGTTCGAGAAGGGACGTGTTTCCATTGGCGAGGATCCGCACCGCGGCCTCGCGGAATATCTTCTCGCCCTCGAGGCTCAAAACGGTGCGGTCGACGTACATCTGGTAACTCCGCTGCAGTGTCTTTCGCAGCTTGTCCATGAACGAGCCGTCGTGGCGCAGCCCGTCCAGGAGCCTGGCGTCGTAGAGCTTGACCTCGCTCAGGATCAGGTGCGCAAACTTGACCCGGTCATCGGGACTCGACTCCTCTGGAGCCGGACGCTCTTTGGGAGAAGGGCTCTCCTCAAGCGACTGCGGACCGAAGAGTCCCTTCAAGAACTTGAGCATGAGAACCTCCACGCCTTTGGCGCCACCGACCGATGCTCGATACCTCGGTGCGCCGTCGTCGACGGCGCTGCTCCTCCGGTCAGGACCACGGATCAGATCCTCGTCAGCACCGCCAGCAAGATCCCCGCGAAGAACGCGAGCAGGGTTATGAAGTTGACGATCCGGACCCACGCGGTGAGGTTCGGATTGGCATCATTGAAGATCTTGATGTCCCTCGACTCGTCGGGCGAAAACTGGTCCCGCCCCGAGAAGATGAGCTTAGCCTCCGGTTTATTGAGGTGAATGAACTGGAAGACTCCCTGGAGCGTTCCGATGGGAAAACCGATGAGACAGAAAGCGGAGTAAGCCATCAGGAGTATCCGTCCCACCGGCAGGCATTGCGATCCTGCCCAGGCCGTCCCCGCGAATCCGCCGGCGAACACGGAGTAGACGACGAACGAAGCGCCGGGTCCTTGGGCGATCAACGCCAGCACCGCATAGCCCAGGGAATAGAACGCGATGATTCCTGCCTGAAGGCTGATTTGAGTGACCGCCTTCGACCGGCGTTCTGAGGGCGTCATGGTCACGGGGGATCCGTAGGCGGCAGAGGGTCCCACCGACTGAGGTCGGGGTGTGCGCGAGAGAGGCGCCGCCCCGCTCATCGAGGCCTTGCATGCAGGGCAGGAAGGCGCGAATATCGAAACTTCCGCCTGACAGTTCGGACAATGCTTCGTTGCTGGCATTCCGCCCCCTCCGATACCACCGCATCACACCTGTGACGCGAACCGCGGGGCGACCCTAAGTGAGCCCGCGCGCCCTGTCAAACCAAACGCGCCAGACCGCGCGCACCCGACCCTTCCGATAGGCTCGCCGCCAATGAACATTGCTTTCAAGCGTCTCAAAGGGGGCGAAGGCCTTCCTCTTCCCGCCTATCAAACCCAGGGTTCGGCCGGAATGGACCTCTACGCGGCAATTGCGGCCGACGCCGCCATCGCCCCGGGCGCACGCCTGTTCGTGCCGTGCGGCTTCGCCCTCGCCATTCCTCAAGGTTACGAGGGGCAGGTGCGCTCGCGCTCGGGCCTGGCGCTCAAGCATGGCGTCGCGGTCTTGAATTCGCCCGGGACGATCGACTCGGACTACCGTGGCGAACTCGCGGTGGTTCTCGTGAACCACGGAGAGGCGCCGATTGTCGTCTCTCGCGGGACGCGGATCGCGCAGCTTGTGATCTCTCGCGTAGAACAGGCTGAGTGGAGCGAGGTCGAGGAGCTACCCGACACCGCGCGGGGCGAGGGGGGATACGGGCATACGGGCGGCTGAGGGGCTTGGTAGTGGCTCGAGGGGGTTGCTTCGGCCCTCTTCGAAACGGATTGGGCCTCGCAATGAGGGCTATTGCTTCTGCGCGGCCCTCACCATCGTGTCCAGTTCGACGGATCGGTGGTTGACGCCCTTGTGCGTCAGGTGGGCGTTGATGGCGACCAGATCCGGGCGACTATCGAGAAGTGCTATCGCGTCGCGCGTCTCCACGAGGGGTCCCCGGTCGAGAAGTTTGAAGATCTCCCTCTGGAGCCTGATGTCCTCGGGGTGGTCGACGGTCAGGCGATACGCGGGCCGGAGGAGGGCTTTGTCGAGATCGAGTATCGCGATCCGGAAATCCGCCGGATGCTCCTTGATGTAGAGGGTCACGAGTTCCGAACGGTGTTTCGGTTCACCCTCATTCCACGAGGTTTCGAGTGCGTCGCTTGAAATGACCTCGGCCAGGATGCCCATGAGGAGCGCCTCGCCCGGGATGTACGTGTAGTCCGCCTTGCGCTCGTGATGGAGCTTCACCAGAGCGTCCATCGTGCCCACGTCGGTGAGGGGATTGTCTCCGGTGACCCGGACGACGGTGCCCGCGTCGAACGCCCACGCGGCTCCGATGTGCCTCTTGAGCACATCTTCCTCTTCGCCTCGAAAAACGCGAATGCCGAGGCTCTTGCCGAGGTCCGCGATCGCATCATTCTCCGGATTCACCGATGTTGCGAGCGCCACTTCGTCGACCGTTACAGATGTCCGCATGCGGGCGATGAGAACCGCCAGGAGCGGTTCGCCGGGAAGCAGTTCCAAAAGCGCCTTGCCGGGACAGCGCGCAGAAGCCATGCGCGCGGTCACCAGGCACACGGTTCGGCTCAATCGAGCATGTCCTCGCGGATGGTCGCGTCGGCTTCGATCGGGTGCTTCGCGTGGCGACCGAGGACGAGGTTCACTTCGCGCGGCGAAAGGCCGGGGTCTTTGTTCGGATCGATGCGCTTGAAGTCGAGTTTCTCGGCCGTGATCACGTCACCGCGGCCGATGAGTGTCTTCGCCACGATGAAACGTCCCATCTTGCGGTGATAGCCGTCGGCGGCCACAGACATCGGCTGGCCGGCTTCGCCCCGCGCCAGCTCGGCGGTGCGGATCATCTCCACCATGCGATGGAAGTCCTCGGGGTTGAGCGAGGACTGATAGTCGAAGCCTTTCTTCGACCGGTCGAGAGTGAAGTGTTTTTCGACAAGGTCCGCGCCGTAGGTCACGGAGAGCGCCGGCGCCATGAGCGCGAAGAGCGTGCCGCCGTCCGTGTGATCGAGGAAACCAATTGGGACGCGATACCGCGACTTCATGCTTTCGAGTTCGCGGAACCGGATCTCCTCGACCGGGGTCGGGAAGGTCTGGAAACCGAAGAGCAGACCAAGCTCGCGGGCGCCGACGATGGAGAGGGCGTCGGCGAGGGCCTCTTCGTGGACCCCGCCCGTCGCGAAGAAAATCGGCTTGCCCACTTCGGCGACCGCGCGAATGAAGTCCTTATTCTCCATGTCCGTGGTGTGGACCTTGTAGGCGTCCGCCCCCGCTTCCACCGCGAGTTCGAGGGACGGCGCGTCGAAACATTCCACGAAGAGCGCGAGGCCGGAACCCTTCGCCTGAGCCAGGACCTTCCGCCATTCCTTGTCAGTGAGTTCGATCTGCTCGAAGTCTTTCCTTCCGGGATGGCGGTTCACCACCAGACGGTCGGCCTTGAACAGCTGGAACTTGATGCCATCGGCACCCATGCGGAAGGCCGCGTCGAGCATCTTGAGCGCCTGATCGGCCGATCCCTCGTGCGCGGAGGCGACCTCGGCGAGCACGAAACAGGGAAGAGTGGAGCCGACTTCGCGCGATCCGATGCGGATCGTTGTGGGATTCATGGGTGCGGCGCAAGCCTAGCAGTCTGGACGCGATAGGACCTGATCTGGCAGTATGTAGGCGAAAATAAGGCAAACGTCTCCAAATGGCCCAACTCTCCCTTTTCGAAGCCTGTGAAACCGTCCTCGTGAACGACGCGCGCGGTCGGATCGTCTACACACCCGCATTCGTGTCGGAGTACGAGGCCGACCATTGGTTCCGCGAACTTCGCCGGGTGGCGGAATGGAAAGCGGAACGACGCGTGATGTACGACCGCGAGCTCGATGTGCCGCGATTGACCGCACGGTACCGTCTTGACGGCGCGGAGGGACCGCTGCCGCCCTGCCTTCGGCTGGCCGCGGAGCGCGTCGTGCGTGCGCTCGATGTTCCTTTCACGAGCGTCGGCCTCAACCTCTACCGCTCCGGCCACGACAGTGTCGCACCCCACAACGATCACCTCCACGAATTGGAACCTGGCCAGCCCATCGCGCTGCTTTCTCTTGGCTCCACTCGAAGGATGACCATCCGCGCGAAAGAACCTCCACGCCGCGCGTTCCACACCGATCTCGAGCGCGGAAGCCTTTTCGTCATGAGCTACGAGACGCAGATTCACTACGATCACGGGATCCCGAAAACAGAGGATCGTGTTGGCGAGCGCATCAGCCTCGCCTTTCGGGTGCGACCCCAAGCCCCTCAGGCTGCGGCTCGTTACTGAGCGGGCGCCGGCGGTTTCTCGAGATCCGCCATCGAGCGCATCAGGTCGAGAAGCCGGTTGAGGGCCTGGCCGTCAACCCCGCGGGCTACGTCGTTCAAGAATGTGTCCCGCGACTTTCGCCAGGCGGCGCGGGTTGCCGCGTCTTCCAACAACGACTCGATCGATGGACGGGGATCGGCGCCGTCCGGCACACCGAGCGCAGCCCCACTCGCGACCACGTCCCGCAGATTGGAGGGATGTCGAAGGACCACGACCGGCACGCCCGCGACGAGCGCCTCGGTGGCCGAGAGCGACTCCACGGTCACGAGAAGATCGGCCGCGGGGAGGATGTCGGTGAGGGAGCGATCCGCGATGACGCGAACGCGTTCCCCCAGCGTGGAGGCCGCGATGTCCTGGTCGTAGGCGTCTTTCGGCTCGGCGGGGTGGGGTTTGACGATGAGGCGCCCCCCTTCGATTCCTTCAATCGCCGCGAGCAATCCTGCAAACGCGGGACCTGACGCTTTATGGGTATCGCGAATGCCCGAGTATCGACTGGCCAGGACGACCAGTTTTTCGTGAGCCGAAACGCCGAGGTCGCGCCTGCGCGCGTCGCGGTCCACGGTTCGAATCTCCGCGGCGAGAGCGTCGTATCGCGGCGAGCCGGTCGAGACCACCCGGCCCTTCGGATAGCGGAATGTGTCCTCGAGAAGGCGGACCCCGTCGTCGCCGTACATGGCAGTGGTGTCGGCGACGGGGGTGCCGAGGGTTATGTCCACGGTCGTCCTCTCGTAGGAAAAGTAGTTGGGGTAGAGGATGCCGTGCTGAACCCCGAGCGATCTCACGCCAAGCGTTCGCGCCGATTCGATCGCCGCTCGTCCGAGGCCCGAGCTCTCCGCGTACAGGCACACCAGGCGAGGGTCCAGCTCGCGAAACGCGGCGTCGAATTCGAGGAGGCATCGCGCCGCCCAGGGAACTTGATGGAGCAGGGTTCGGCCGAGATCCTCGTGGGAGAGGTCGTCGAACGCGACGCCGCGATGAGAGAACGCCGCCTTGAGCGATGCCGCGTTCTGGAACCGGTTGCGGATGGAGAGCGCTTTTCCGAACGCCTTCAGCGCGGCCGCCGCTACCTTCGGGGTGACGAATCGATTGATGTGGACATACCGCTCGTCCTTCGGGAGCTGCAGCGTAAGACGCTCTCTCCATTTCTCGCCCGCGGTACGCGTCCTGAACGTGGTCTGTGGCCCCACGCCAAGGGTCACGATCGGAATACCGTGTCGCCTCGACTCGTTGAGCAGCGCGTCGAGGTAGTGCTCGTGGTGTTCCTCGCGTCCGTCCTTCCCCTTTCGGGTCTTCCAGAACGCGGCATGGGACACGAACACCAGCGCTCTCGAGATGAGCCGTTCGTCGCTCCCGCCCGTCCCTTTCGTTGCGGTGGCGACCAGCTTCGAGGCCTCGAGCAGCCCGGCGGTCATCGCGGACCTCGCAGCCGGGCGGGCCTCTCCTCTGGCTACGCCCCGCGTGAATCCGATCCTTCTGGCCGCGGCGAGACGTTCGGCCAGGAGCGTCTCATCCAGAGCCAGACCATGCGTTCGAACCGCAGCCGCGTCGAAACGCTCGATGATCCGGGACGCCGTTTCGAGAAAGCGGACCCGCCGCGCCGCGTCGGTGTTGTGGTGCAGATACAGCTCGGCCCACCACCACAGCGTGGTCTCGCGGTATCGAAGAGCGTCCTTGAGCGTTCGAGCGTTCGCGTCCACGGCTTTCGTGCCGAAGGCGTGCGTCCAGTCCGCGGCGGCGCGATAAAGCGGCATCTCGGGATCGTCGCCGAGGCCCTCGATCGATCGTGAGAACGGGAGGGCGGCCGCGGAAAGGCGGTTCGAGGCTGCGTCCGAAAACGCGATCACGCGCTCGCCCCGACTCGTGGCTCCCCTCGCTGCTTCCACCTCCCCGCCGTCGAAGAAGAAGAGCGGCTCAGCCAACGCGCTCTCCAAGCTTCCCAAGCGCGCTCAGCAGATCCGGCTTTTCTCTGAGAACGCCGATCAGCGGGTCGTGTCCAAGTGCTTGAAGACGCGGAACCGCGTTGCTCATCGTGAACTGGCGCGGCGTGAGCCCTTCGCGGACCTCGGACCACTCGAGAGGCATCGACACCGGCGCCCCGGGCAGCGGTCGAACCGAAAACGGCGCCACCAGCAATTTGCCGTGGCCGTTCTGGAGGAAGTCGATGTAGACCTTGCCGCCGCGATGGGCCGGGATGCGCACGATGGTTGCGATTGTGTCACGCCGCGTGACGATCACGCGGGCGAGCAACTCCGCGAACGTCTTGCACTGGTCATGGGTCAGCGCACTTCCCGTGGGCACGAGAACATGGAGACCGGAGGAGCCCGTGGTCTTGGCGAAGCAAGGCAGAGCGATCTCGTCGCACAGCGCTTTGGCTTCCTGGGCGAGCGTGATGACGTGCTCGAAAGGCGCCTCTTTGGGGTCGAGGTCGAGAATGATCCAGTCGGGCAGGGCCGGGTCGGATGCCCGCGCGTTCCACGCATGCAGAACGATGGCGCCGAGGTTCGCGATGAAGAGGAGCGTTTCGAGGTCGCCCGCGGAGCGGTCTCCGCCGATGATGAGGTCGAGTTCTTTCCCCGTGTCCTCGCTCCACAGGCGCTCGGTGCGCATCCATCCGGGAATAAAGGGCGGCGCGTCTTTCTGAAAGAAGCTCTTGCCGTGGATTCCGTCGGGATAGCGGGTGAGCGTGATCGGGCGGTCTGCGAGGTAGGGCAAAAACCAGGGCGCTACGCTGCGGTAGTAGTCGATGAGATCGCCCTTCGTGTACGCGACCGGATTCGCCTCCGAGACGGGCCAGAAGACCTTGGTGAGATTGGTGAATCGAACCGCCTTGTCGACCACGAGCGGCGCAGCCTCTTGGGCTTCCCTCGTCTCCTCGGTTGTTGCGAGATCCTCACCGGGCCTCACACACTCTTCGGGCGGCTTGTCGTCGCGCCAGCGAAGGAATACTGGCTGACGGAGGAGACTTGAGGTCGACCACGACTTGAAACGGACTTCGACCACGTGACGCGGGACCACGTACGTGCTGCCTTTCGGCTCATCGACGATGGCGCAGGGCGCAACCGCCACGACATCCTTCTCGAGGCGCCCTTTGTAGTCCTTGAGCTGGTCCTCGGTGAAACCGCTCCCCACCCGGCCGGCGTAGATGAGGCGCGGTTCGCTCACGAGCCCGCCTGCTTCCAGGGGCGCCCGCGTGTACGCGGCCAGGTGCAGCGCTCCAAAACCGGTGCGCGAACCTTCCGGAGGCGTCATTCCGATGACCACGAAGTCCGCGGTTTTGTCGGCCTTGAGTTTCTGCCAGTCGCTCGTCCGCCCTGCGCGGTACTTCGAGTCGGCGCGTTTCGCCATGACGCCCTCGAGGCCCATGCGCTCGACTTCGTTGTAGAAGAGAACGCCTTCCTGGGGGATGTGATCGACGAAGCGCAACGGACCGGCCCTCGGCAAAACGTCGCGCAGAAGACGCTTGCGTTCGAGCAGCGGCAGCGAGCGCAGGTCGAAATCCTCGAAGGCCAGGATGTCGAAGGTCTGCAACGTGGCGGGAAGTCTCACCGTGGCCGCGGCCACGTCCGCGGTGCGTCGCAACTGCGATCGCTGCTGCAATCGCGAGAAGCTCGGACGAGCGTTGTCGTCGAGGCACACGAGTTCGGCGTCGAGAATCAGGCGTGAGAAAGGAAGGAGCGATGCGGCGCGCGCGATCTCGGGATACAGCTCGGTGGCCTTGCTCC
>JANNJB010000143.1:0-4349 GCA_031405615.1 Vicinamibacteria bacterium
TGGGCCGCGCGTATCTGCGTCAGGGCTATATCGGTCCTGCCGTGGCTCAATTGTCCAAGAACGAGGCGAGCCTCAAGACCGAGGAAAGACTCGTGATTGCCGAGTATTTCCTGGTGTCGGGAGACCCCTTCTCCGCTTCCCGATTCTTCGAGGCCGCCCTGGTGAGCGGGCAGCCGCGGACCGCGGGTCTCCTGGGCCGCTATGGAGAGGCGTTGGCCCTGGCCGGAAACGGGGACGCGGCCATCAATGTGTTCCAAGAATCCGTCAGACTCGATCCTTCGAGGCCTCGCGTGTTCTTGAATCTGGCGGTCACGCTGGCGAACTCCAGTCGCCTCCAGGAAGCGAGAGAGATGGTCCGTGCTTCGCTCGCTCTCGACCCGCAAAACGACAAAGCGCAGGCGCTGCTGCGCGCGCTGGACGAAGCACAAGGGACGACCGCTTCGCCCAGACCGTCGAGACGATGAGAACCCGGCCCCTAAGCCTGGCGGGCCGGGTTCACTCGCTCGACGCCTAGAAAGAAACGAGCGCCGACAGCAGGATGCGGCGCGGGGCGGCGTAGCCGTTTGGGCGGCCGAACGTCGGATTCAGTATCGTCCCCGGTGCGATGAACGGGGCCGTGGTCGTTCCCACGAAGTTCGTGAACTTCACGGAGTCGGTCGACGTCACTTCCTGATTGTCCAAAACGTTCAGTACCCGGGCCTCGAGGGTGACGGACGCCTTCGACCCGCCTACGGGCAGGGCATAGGCCGCCTGAAGGTCGATGTTCGTCCACGTGGGGTTGCGATTCGCTCCGGCCGGCTCGAGGTAGTAGAGCGCCGCGCCGCCCTGGCTATCCTGACCGCGCGCGTTCCACGGAGTTCCACTCTGGACACGCACATACGTTCCCAGGGTCAGCTTGTCGAGCGGCTTGTAGTTCGCGAAGACCTTCAAGACGTGGGGACGATCCTGGCGGAGCGGCCCCTGCCGACCGGCCTCCTGAATGTTGGTTCCGGGACCGTCCTGAATGAAGGACGATGTGTTGAACGTAGCGACGCTCGCATAGTCGAGGTCGAAGTTGCCTTCGAACTTGCTCCAGGTGTAGCTGGCATTCAGGCTCCACTTATCCTTCAAACGGCGGCTCACCTCCACCGTCGCCGCTTTGTACTTCCGAATGGCGTCGATTCCTCGACAGGCCGAGTACTGCTGACATGGAAAGTTGCCGACGGCAAACCGCCCGTCAGGCAGGTCGGACGGCAGGTCTTCCATGAAGTTCTCGGTGTTCCGATAGATGTAGAAGAGATCCAGGCTCCACGTGTCGTTCAACGGGGTTGCGTAGCCGGCCAGGATTTCGTCGTTGTAGGTGGGCTTGAGTGCCGGGTCGATCTGTTTCGTGCTCGTGCTCTGACGCGGGAGGTCGGAGATGAGCGCCCCCGTGGTCGCGTTGAAGCGGGCTTCACGCTGGAAGATGCGGCGCGGCGCGAGAGAGCGGGCCGAGGAGATCTGGTCCATGTTCGAATAGCGGCCCCAGTTCGCATAGAGCTTGTCGCCCTTGTCGGCGCGCACATTGAAGTTGACGCCCACGCGAGGCTGAATCTGGTCGCCGAACGAGAACTTGATGAAATCGCATCGGTCACCGTTGTTCTTGAAGATCGCGGCGCCCCCGGGCTGGCCGGTAGGAGTGTTGGCCTGAGGGCAGCCGCCCGATCCCGCCAGCTCCTGCGTGTACATGTCCTGATTCGCGAGGAGGCCGAGGTTCAAGGTCAACCGGGAGTTGATGGTCACGGTGTCCTGGATGAACGCGGACAGGGTTCGACCCTGGCCAAGCTGTGGCGGCTGGGTGAAGTAATAGCGTGCCCGATAAACCGGTGCGCCGGCAACCGTGATGCGCGAGATCTGGCCCCAGCCATTGGTGAGACGGAAGAAGTCTTCTTCTCCGAAGCTGTAGCCGCCCCCGATCTTCAACTGGTGTTGGGTCGAGCCCAGGTCGAAGAATTGGCTGAACGTGCCCTTCACCTCCTGTCGGGTGTAGTTCACTCGAGAGTAGAACTGATTCGCGCCGGTCAACAGGTTTCCAAGATCGGGGTTTGTGTATTCGCCTGAGCGCGCCGGGTCGAGGTGATTGAAGTTTCCCAGATACCCAAGATCCGTGACCGGAGTCGACTCGCCGTTCTCCTTGGAGTACAGGAACTTGAGGTCCAACGTGCTGGTCGAGGTCGGAAAGAAGCTCCAGGCCGCCGTCGCGATCCTTGAACTGTTGTCGTCCACCGTCGCAACGGATGCCCGAGAGCCAATGCCGACACTCCCCTGAACGTCACCGGGGCGGTTTCTAAAACTAGCCGACATCAAATGTTTCTGAGACGGGGTGGCCGTCAGCTTTCCGTAGACCTCCTTTGACGTCGCAATACGATCCGGGAGGGGTTCGTTGTTGCGGTTCACCCGGTCGGGAGTGGTGCTTCGTCCGTAGCGGGCCGAGGCGTACCAGAAGAGCTTGTTCTTGATCACCGGACCGCCCAGAGAGATCGCCGGAGCGAGGAACTCAAAAGGCACATCCCCGAACAGCTTGTCGTCGGGGTCGCCCACCAGGCCCTTCGCCTGGTACTCGACTCTGGCGGAGCCGGAAATCGTGTTCGTGCCCGACTTGGTCACCGCATTCGCCACGAAACCAGGCGCGCGCCCGAACTCGGCGGTGATCGCACCGCGTTTCATGTTGAACTCTGCGATGTCGAGCTCATTGATCTCCGAGGAAAGCGTCCCGAAAGCCGGATTCGTGATGTTGACGCCGTCGATGTAGAACTGGTTGTCCTGTCGGCTTCCGCCAGCGGCGGGCGCAAAGCTTCGGTTGTCGGCGATGCCGGGCATGAGCTGGAAAAGGCCGGCATAACTACGTGAGAGCGGTAGATCGCGGATCGCTTCCGAGGTGTAGTTGAAGTTGAGCTCCGTGTTCTTGAGATCGACGGCGGGCGCTTCGGCGGAAACCGTGACTTCTTCGCTGGCTGCAGGCGACAGCACGAAGTTCACCTGAGCGTCTACGTCTACGCTGATACGGACATCCCGAACGGCGGTCCCAAGGCCCGACATGGAGGTTTCTACCTTGTAGACGCCGGGAAGGAGTCGTTGAAACTGATACGTGCCGTTTGATCCGGTGGTTAACTCTCGCCCGGCAGGCAGCATGGGGCCGGAGATCTTCACCATCGCACCGGGAACGACTCCGCCCTGCGAATCCTTGACAACTCCCGAGATGGACCCCGTCTCGCCCGCCACCGCACGGAACGGGACTAGGATGACCATCGCCAGAGCGACGAGACAGCGTAACAAGCGCATCGACATAAATGACAATTCTCCTTGGATGGATCCCCGAGCCATGTAGGTTTGGGAATCCGAGACTCTTTCGATTGCCCTCTCTCACGCCCGGATCGCTACCCGGCCTGAGGGGGTTGGGTTTCCTGGACTATACCAACCCCACTAGAAGCGGTGCGATGTGCTGCCAACCCCCGGGGACGCGAGATTGACGCCTTGGTGGATGTCCAGAGCCCCGAACCGGGTACTTGTAGTTTTGGCGTTCGCCGTGGGCACGCTGTTGCGGCTCTACTTCATTTCGTCACACGGCGCGTGGGATACCGAATACTGGAAGGCCTGGGCGAGTGAGACCGCGAACGCCGGCGTCACTCAGGCATACGGCGGCCCGGACTCCGTGCCGCCCGGCGACTTTTTCCCGCAGCTCCTGGCCGAGAAGCCCCGACACGAGGTCTCGTTCCGGGGACGCGATTTCCCGATCGACTATCCGCCATTAGGGCTTGCCGCCTGGGGGCAGTCCTGGCGGTTTTTCACCTCGAAGCCGCGGCCCTATCGAGGTCCGGCCGCGGAAAACCTGGCGGTCAAGTTCCCGGCGGTGCTCGGTGATCTGCTCGCGGTCATCATCCTGATCTGGGCGTTTCGAGGCGACCCGAGGATCGCTTTCTCTCTTGGAATTTTGTACTGGATCTTCCCTCTCACCTGGGTTTCATCCGCGGTCCTCGGTTTTTTCGATGGTTTCGTGCCGCCGTTCCTGCTCGTGAGTCTTCTCCTCATCCCCACCTCTCCGTTTCTCGCCGGCGCGGTCTTCGCGGTCACGTGCCTGATCAAGCCCACCGCCGCGGTCGTCCTTCCCGTTCTTTTTCTCTCGCTGCCGAAGTCGGCGTGGCCGAAGCTCATCGGGGGCGGCGCGCTCGTCACGACCCTTGTCCTCCTGCCGTACGTCTTCGCGGGCACGCTTCAAACCGCGATCATCCATGTCTTCCGCCTCTTCTCGCAGGACCGGATCTCCGGCGGCTACGCGAACCCGTGGTGGGTCATTGGCCACGCGTCGATGGTGCTCAGCGAGAAAGCGGAAT
>JANNJB010000144.1:0-4269 GCA_031405615.1 Vicinamibacteria bacterium
CTCATCCAGCGCGATCGACATGCCGCGTGGTTCGCGGAGGAGGACGGCGCGCGTCTTCTCATCTGCTCGGAGATCGGGAGCGAAGGGCGGAACTTCCAGTTCGCGCATCACCTGGTGATGTTCGATCTGCCTCTCGAGCCCGAACTGCTCGAACAGAGAATCGGCCGCCTCGATCGCATCGGTCAGACCTCGCGGATCCACGTCCACGTTCCCTTCATCAAGGGAAGCGCCCAGGAGGTCCTGGCGCGCTGGTACGACGAGGGCCTCGACTCGTTCCGAAAGAACCTGCACGGCGGCCATGCCTTGCGCGAGGACTTCGGCGCGAGGATCCGCGCGCTCGCCCACGATCTCGAGAAGGCCGATGCGGCCGCGCGGGAGAGCGCTTTGAACGCTCTCATCCGTGAGACCCTCGAAGCGCGCGAGGAACTCGCGGCGCGGCTCGAAGAGGGCCGTGACCGTCTCCTCGAGATGAACTCCTTCCGCCCGGAAGAGGCCGCCCATCTCGTCGAGGAGATTCAGGCCCGCGACGACGACGACACGCTCGAAGCGTTCATGTTCGCGGTCTTCGACCATTTCATGATTCCCGTCGAGGAGATAGGACGCCGCATGTATGAGCTTGGATCCTCGGGCGTGCTCGCCGACACGTTCCCCAGCCTGCCGCCGTCGGGGCTCACCGTGACCTGCGAGCGCGCTCGCGCCTTGAGCCGCGAGGACATCCAGTTCCTCACCTGGGATCACCCTCTCGTCACCGGCGCCCTCGATCTCATCCTCGGCGCGGAGGAGGGCAACAGCAGCTTCGCCTGGTGGCCGGACACGAAGAACACCGGGCTCTACCTCGAGACGATCCACATCCTGGAGTGCGTGGCCCCGCCCTCACTGCATCTCGATCGCTTTCTCGCCCCTACGCCGCTGCGGATCGTCGTGGACCATCACGCAACCGAAGTAAGCGGCCAGATCCCGGAGTCGCTTCTGCGCGAGGTTCTGCAGCGGGGCGATCCGCTCGCCCTCGAACAACCCGAGGTCCGCGAGGAGCTTCTTCCCGTGCTTCTGAAGACCTCGCGGGAACTTGCTCACCGTCGCGTGGGCGGTCTCGTCTCCGCGGCTCGCCTCGAGATGGCCGCGCAGCTCGATCACGAAATCGACCGCTTGCGCGAGTTGGCGGAGGTGAATCGCAGCGTGCGGCCCGAGGAGATCGACCTGCTGATTCGGCAGAAGGCGGCGCTCGATTCGCACCTCCGCGGCGCGCGCCTTCGGCTCGACGCGGTCCGCGTTATTCAGCGCGGCGCGTAACTTCGCGACCGTTAAGGGACGTTCGCGCTAGGCCCCCGGTCTTCGCGCGCCAAACGGAGTGGCTTCGCCGGGGGTGACGTGGGTGTCCAACTCCCTTGGTAGTTGGGAATGGCGCGGGGTGCGTGAGAGGGATTGGATTCATCTGCGAAGCAGGCTGCGCGTCACCCTGGGGTCGCCGTCGTTGCGGACGGGCGCGATCCCGAGGAGCGCGCACATCAGCTCGTACACGTGGATGTTCTCGAAAGGGTCAACCAAGCGCCCGGCTTGAAGGCGCGGCCCGGTGGCGATGAAGAGGCCGTGCATGGACACGAGGCGCGGGTCGTACCCGTGCGTGCCCCCCGGAAAGTAGCGGCCTGGCTGGCTCCATCTATCCAACTCGCGCCGCGAGGCCACCGTCCAGCCCTCTTTGACGATACCGATGAGAGGCGCCACGCGCGGATGGCCGGCGAGCCGGTACGCCGCCGGGATGTCCGCATTCTTGTAGACGTCGAGGGCGGGGTGTTTTCCCTTGAGCGCCTGGTAGAGCTTTCCCACATCCCCATCCTTAGGTGCTATGGCAAGAACCGGAGGTCCGTCGATCACGTCCACCGTGGCGGGGTCGATGTAGTCGTCGAGCAGAATCAGTCGCTCCCGGCTGAGCGCCGCCATACCGTGATCGCTCACGATCACATAGTGAACCCGTGAGGCCAGGCCCAGGTTCTCAACCCCCGCGACCAGGCGCCCACCGAACTGTCCGCTTTGAGCGCGGCCGCGCGCACCTCGGGCGAGTCGGGTCCATGCCAGTGGCCGGCGGTGTCGACGTCGCTGAAGTAGAGGGTGAGGAACGAGGGCCGCTTCGACTCGGGGAGGGCCAGCCACTCGAGAACGCGCGCGACCCGATCTTCGTGCGGAAGGTCGTCGTCGAAGCCCGCCCAGAACGTGGGCTGACGCCCGCCGATCAGCGTCTCCGATCCCGGCCAGAACATCGCGGCCGCGATGCCGCCCTGCCGCTCGAGGGTGTTCCAGATCGGCTCGCCGCTCCACCAGCGCGGGTCGAGAGTCACGTCGCGGTTGCTCATCGAAAAGCGGCCGGGCAGATCGGGCGCCACCATGTTGTTGGAGACGATCCCGTGATTCGCCGGTCGCAGACCGGTCACCAGGCTGTAGTGGTTCGGGAAGGTCTTCGAAGGGAACTGCGGAATCAGCCCCTTCGCGCGAACGCCCGCGGCGGCGAGACGCGTGAGGGTCGGCGGTTTGAAGCGGTCGAGGTAGTCGTGACGCCAGCCGTCGATGGAAATCAGGATGACAATGGGCCGGTCCGCGGCCACGACGGGCGCGGCTATCGCGATGAAGCCTGCGACGATGAGGAGAAGGGCGGCGCGGAGACGCTTCACCGGACGAACGTTACCGCAACGACTCACGGGCGAGACGTTCAATAGCCCGAACGAAGGCGGCTAACATCGCCCCCGCCGCCCGCCCCCACCCGGCCATCCACCTTTGAGGAGCCTTCCGATGTTCTCGCGCGACCGCCGCCTTCTTCTCCGCACTTCGTTCGTTCTCCTCGGAGGCCTCGGCTTCCTGATCTCGGACCCGGCTCTGGCTCAGCCCGCCGCGGCTCCGGTGACCGCAGCCGACTACGCACGGGCCGAGAAGTTCCTCGCCGCAGGCGTGAATCCGCTCGTGGTGGGCGGCAGCGTGAATGCGACCTTCCTGGCCGACGATCGCTTCACCTATCGGAACGCCACCGCGGACGGATTCGAGTTCATTCTCGTGAATCCGGCGAAGAAAACGCGGACGCGCGCGTTCGACCACGAGAAGCTCGCGACCACACTCGCTGCGGCCGCGAGTGGGACGTTCGATCCGAAGAAGCTTCCGTTCCAGACCATCGAACTTTCGAGCGACGGCAAATCGGTTTCCTTCGATATCGAGGCGAAGCGGTGGTCCTGCGACGTCAAAGGGCTCGCCTGTCAATCGACCGGCGCCGCGAAGGCCGAACGGCCCGCTTTCGGCCGAGGGGGGGCGGGAGCAAGGGGAGCGGCCGCAAACAACGCGGTGACTTCGCCGGATGGCAAGAAGGCGGTCTTCATCAAAGACTGGAACCTCTGGGTTCGCGACGTGGCGAGCAAGGCCGAGAAACCGCTCACCACCGACGGGGTCAAGGACTTCGGCTACGCGACCGACAACGCGGGCTGGCGCAAGAGCGACCGCCCCGTCGTCTTGTGGTCGCCGGACTCGAAGAAGGTGGCGACGTTCCAGCAGGACGAGCGGAATGTGGGCGAGATGCACCTCATCGAGCCGAAGCCGGGCCACTCCGTCCTGAAATCATGGAAATATCCGCTGCCCGGTGACGACGTAGTGGCGATGCTGCACCGCGTGGTCATCGATGTCGACGGCGCCGCGATGGTGCGCTTCAAGATGGGCCCGGACTACCACCGCGCCATGCTCGGCGACGACTTCTCGGTGAGTGACATGATCTGGAGCCCGGACGGCGCCCGGCTCGCCTTCGTCTCCACTTCACGCGACCACAAGAAGGCGACGGTGCGCCTCGCGGATCTGGCCACCGGCGACGTGCGTACGCTCTTCGAGGAGTCGGAGAAGACTCACTTCGAGTCGCAGGCGGGCTGGCACGTGCTGTGGGCCTCGAGCGAGATCATCTGGAACTCGCAGCGGGACGACTGGAGTCATCTCTATCTCTACGACCTCAATACCGGCGCGCTCAAGAACCAGATCACGTCGGGACCGGGTCCCGTTACCTCGATTGTGCGGGTGGACGAGAAGGCGCGCTTCGTCTACTTCGCCGCGAACGGGCGTGAGGCCGGACAAGACCCCTACTTCAGCCACCTCTATCGCATCGGCCTCGACGGGAAGGGGTACACGTCCCTGACACCCGACGACGGGCATCACAGCGTGCAGCTTTCGACCTCGGGCCGGTACCTCGTCGACACGTCATCGACGCCTGAGCGCGAGTCATCGGTTGTGCTGCGCGATGCCGCCGGGAAG
>JANNJB010000145.1:0-2640 GCA_031405615.1 Vicinamibacteria bacterium
CGCCGCACCCGTCCCCACCCACCTGTGCCCTCGCCACCCCCTCCCCCCTCTCCCCCCCGCGCCTTCCTCGTCGCCGGCGGCCGCAGCTCCCGCATGGGCCGCGATAAAGCGCTATTGCCGTTTCGCGAATCCACCCTCCTCACCCACGCCCTCGGCATCCTCCGCGAAGTCACTCCCGACATCGCCATCCTCTGCGGCCCGGAACGCCGCTATGAGGACCTCGGCGTAGCGGTCATCACCGACGCGGTGTGCGGGGTGGGCCCGCTCGGCGGTTTGTACTCGGCCCTCCTCTCGGCCTCGATCGATGAGCGCGAGCAAGTCCTCTGGCTCGGCGTCGACCTCCCCCTCGTCCCACCCTCACTCCTGGAGCGCCTTCTGCGAGAACTCGAACAGGCGGACGTCGCGATGGCGCGAACGACCCACGGCATCGAACCCTTGTGCGCCGCGTTTGCAACCACCCCAACGCTCGAAGCCGTCCGCCGCGCGCTTCTCGACGGCCGGCTCAAACTGACGGCGGCGTTCGCGAGCTTGACGGTGCACACGATCGACGGCGACGACGCGCACTTCGTGAACGTCAATTCGCCGGAGGAGTATGAGCAGCTGATGGGTCCCTCAGGTCCGGCCTGACCCCTGCACTCGCTCCGACGGTGGCATAATGGTTCCGAAACGGAACCACAGGAGCCTCTCATGCCGAGTCTGACCATCAAGGGCCTTCCCGATGAAATCTACATAGGCCTGAAGGCTTCCGCGGAGAGGAACCATCGAAGCCTCAACAGCGAGGTCATTGTTTCGCTGCGTCGCAGCTTCGTTGGATCCCGGCCGCCGACAGAAGAAGTGATCGATTCCCTGCGCCGGTGGCACCGTAAGCTCGCAAGCCTGCCAAAACTCAAGACCAGGGATGTCGAGCGCGCGCGAAGCCAGGGCCGGCCATGATCGTTGCCGACACCAGCCTCATTGCACCTTGCGTCGTCCCGGGCGAGATGACCGAACTGGCGCTCGCCGTTTACCGCCGGGACTCTGAATGGGTTGCGCCCCTTCTATGGCGCAGCGAGATGTCAAACGTGCTCGCCACGCAGATGCGACTCAAAGGGATGAGCCTCGGCATCGCGAAGGAAGCTCTCCGCCGCGCGGCCTCGCTGGTCGACGACGCACCGGCCCCGCCAGGCGAGGATGTCCTCACAATCGCGCACGCGTCCGGCGCCTCGGCTTACGACTGCGAGTTCGTCGCGGTCGCGAGGAGCCTGGGCATTCCCCTCGTCACCGCGGATCGCCGTCTCACTCGACGGTTTCCTGCCGTCTGCGTCTTGCCGGACGTGTTTATCCGGCAGAACGCGCCGTAAAAGGGCTGCCGCCCAGCGGGCACGGGCAACGTCATCGCGAGTCGGCCACCGTAACGCGGCCGGCGAAGCGATCCTCGAACTCGTGGTAAATGGGGCGGCCGTGACGGTGACGATGACTTGAAGCGCGGGTGCGCAGCCCGAGGACTGCTTCGTCTCAACCTTCTCGATGACCTCCTCGCCGTGACGAGTCTCCGTTGGGAAAGGCGAGTGCTATGTTCCGCGGCACGCCATGACCATCACACCTCGCCAGATTGCCACGCTGGCCCTCGCCCTTCTTCCTTTCGCTCTCTTCGCCACCGCTCAGGAGCGTGAGGATCGGACACTTCTTTCGCAGTCCGAGATGACTTCGATCATCAACGAGGTCTCGGGCGAGCGCGCGATGCATCACGTGCTCGAACTCGTGCCCTACCAGCGGGTGCGGCCGCCTTCGGAGTACAGCGCTCCCTATCGCGAGAGCCGGGTGATGGCGGAGTTCGCAAAGGAATACGGCTACAGCAACGTCGTCATCGAAACCTACGGCACGCCGCAGAAGGCGTGGCAGCCGACCGAAGGCGAACTGTGGATGATGACGCCGAAGCTCGTGAAGCTCTTCGACATTCATGACATCGCCCTCTCGCTCGCCTCGCTGAACGCGAATGGCGACATGACCGCCGATCTCGTGGACGTGGGGGCCGGACGCGCGCAGGACTTCGAGGGCAAGGACGTCGCCGGCAAGTTCGTCCTGTCCTCGGGTTCGACGAGCGCCACCTACCAGCAGGCGAAGCAGCGCGGGGCCATCGGCGTGCTCGGCATCAGCTCCATCGGCTATCAGCGTCAGGTCGACTATCCGACACAGATCGTCTCTTCGACCGTGAATGTCGACGCGGGTCACGTCGCGTGGCATGTCACTCCCGCAGTCCGCCACAACCTCGCCGCACTCATCACTCGCGGCGAGAAAATCACCATCCGCTCGATGGTGAAGAGCAGCGAAGTGATGTTGAAGTCCGAGTACGTTCGGGCGGAGATCCCGGGCGACTCGAGCACCACCCAGGAAGTGGCGATCGCGGCGCATCTTTATGAGGGCGTCATCAAGCAAGGGGCCAATGACGACAACTCCGGCTGCGCGCTCACCCTCGAGATCGGCCGCGCCTACATCAAGCTCATCAAGGAGGGGAAACTCCCCCGCCCGAAGCGCACCATCAACTTCATCTGGGTCCCCGAGATCGTGGGCACGAACGCGTACCTGAACGCCCATCCCGAAAAGAAGGCCGCGATCATCGGCACCCTCAATTTCGACATGGAGGCGATCCGGATCGTGGAC
>JANNJB010000146.1:0-8222 GCA_031405615.1 Vicinamibacteria bacterium
GTGGCCGTCGCCGAAGGCCTGGCTCGGAACCGAACGCGCCGCGCGCAGTTTCGCGTCCTTGAGCAGCCGCATGGCCACGGTGAAAATTCGGTCGGGGTCTGTGCCCACGATCTCTCCCACGCCACAATCGACGGCTTCCGCGCGTTCCGTGACGTTCCGGGCGATCAGCAGGGGAATGCCGAGGGCCGCGCATTCCTCCTGAACGCCTCCGCTGTCGGTCAGCACCAGGCGAGAGCGGGTGAGGAGTTTCAGGAACTGCGGATAGAGAAGCGGCTCCAGCAGGTGAACGCCCGGCACGCCCGAGAGCCGCTCACGGATCGGGGTCGAAGCCAGGGGGTTGAGATGGACCGGAAACGCGATCTGAAGTCCGCCGTCCATTTCCCGCGCCAATCGCGCGAGAGCGGTGGCAAGGTCCGCGAGTCCCTGTCCATGGTTCTCTCGTCGGTGCGCGGTCACCAGCATCAGTGGCTTGTCGGAAGCCAGGATCTCGGCCACACCCTTCGTATCTTCGACCGTGGGCAGAACCCGCGCCTGGATATCCCGCAGCGCATCGACGATGGTGTTTCCGACCAGATGGATGGCGTCATCGGCGATGCCTTCCCGCAGCAGGTTGGCGCGTGCGCTCTGCGTCGGTGCGAAGTGCAATGAAGCGATCCGGCCCACGATCTGCCGGTTCAGTTCCTCCGGGAAAGGCTCGCGAGGTCGCCCGGTCCGAAGGCCCGCTTCCACATGGGCGACCTTGATGTCGTGGTAATAGCCCGCGAGCGCCCCCATCGCCACCGACGTCGTGTCGCCCTGCACCACGATCCAGTCGGGTCGCCTTGTGCGCAGGGGCTCATCGAAAGCAGCCAGAAGCCGGGCGGAGAGCTGAGCGAGCGAAGGTGCTTTGTCCTCGATCGAAAGAGAAACCGTCACCTTGAATCCGAGAGCCTCCATCAAGGGATCGACCATCTCCCGATGTTGTCCGGTGGTCATCACCGAGACGTGAGCCCCCTTCGAAAGGAGCGCCCGGTAGACGGGCAGGAGCTTGATGGCCTCGGGCCGCGTGCCGACGACGAGCAGGACTTCAGGCATGAGAGCGGAGGCGGCGCAACACGAGGTCGACCAGCCAAGGGAGCGGATCAACCATAACAGAGAGAAAACGACGCCTCGCCTCTTCAAACGCCTCCCTCGGCGGATTGCCGCCAAGGACCGCGGAGAGTCGCGCGACGAGGTCGCGCTCCTGGCCCGGGCGGAAACCGAACGCGAGTCCGAAGCTCTCGAGTTCCTTGAGGTAGGAGATCCGGCCCACGAAGTCGTTGAGGCGGAATGAGGGTGTCCCGAGCACCGCCGCTTCCGCGGTCATGGTCTGACCGTCCCCGATGAAAAACTCGGCCGCGGCGAGGACGTGATGGAGCCGGTCCGGGGGAAGGCGGATCGGCCTCCAGCCCGCGGGAAGATCCTGCTCCTTCTCGAGAGAGGCGAACACCAGCATGTCTTTCGGAACGAGGCCGGCGATCTGCTGGAGATGGGCGCGCCCGAGGCCGCGCACTCCCTGGTCGTGGTGAGCATCGAGTGCGGAAAGCCGGATCACTCCGAACTTCCGGCCCGGCTCGACTCCGAGTTCGGCGCGGACCCCTGGATCGGGGGTGAAGCGGGAGGGATGGAGGTAGAAGAGCTGCTGGTTTCCCTTGTAGGTCACCTGGCGCGGATGATTCTCGAAGGCGAGGCACTCGGGTTTCACAATGACGTCCGCGAACGGGTAGGCGAGACGCGCGAACCAGGGAACCGCAGCCGCGTCGTCATCATTGATCACCACGGAAAGGGCTCCGGTGATTCGCCCGATCCGTGCGGCGTGGACGCTCGTGCCGAGGATGGCCTGCGGCCGTTCCTGGAGGGCGAGGCGGAGGAGGCGGCTCTCTCTTGCGATGAGTTCGATCGCCGAACCGAGTCGTCCGCGACGGCGCTTCGCGAGTGTGGTTGCCTCGAGGCCGAAGCGGTCGAGCAGTCCGAGGGTCACGTCCTTGTCGCGCGCGAACACCCGAGCAGTGTGACCGGCCTCGGTGAGGGCCTCGATGACCGGCCGCAGCATCAAGGCCTGAACGGGATGGTTGATGTCCAGGTACAAGAGGCCTGGGACGTGCGCCTCAGTTCGCATTCACAACCTCTGTGAACCACAGTTCAAGGCACAGCAGCGCCCAAAGGCGATACCCGTGTACTTCCCGCCCGGCGACGTGACCTTCGATCAGTCGCTCGACGGCGGCCGGCTCGAACAGGCCACGTTCGCGCGCCCGCTGCGAGAGGAGCGTCTCGCGGAGCATGCCGTGCAGTTCGCCCTTGAACCAGTCGTTGATCGGTATCCCGAAGCCCATCTTGGGCCGGTCGATGACCGAAGTCGGGAGGTGCTTGCGCGCGAGAGCCTTCAGCACGAGTTTCCCCCCCGAGGCGTTGGACAGGGTCGCCTCCGGCAGTCGAAGCGCCCACTCGACGAGTTCATGATCGAGCAGGGGCGACCGGCCTTCGAGCGAGTTCGCCATGGTCGCGATGTCGACCTTGGTGAGGATGTCGCCGGGCAGATACGTCATGGCGTCCGAGTACTGGAGGAGCCTTATGCCGAGCGGCTCGCGCGACTCCTTCATGAAGCCGTACATCCACTCGTACGAGTCCACCGCGTTCACCCTTTCGCGCATCTCGTTCGAATACACCGCCGTCTTCTGCTCGGGCGAGAAGTACGACATGATCCGCGCATACCCCTCCCGCGGGTCGTGCCCCGCACCTGCGAAGGCGCGCCTTGCCCTTATGGGCAGGGCCGGCCAGCGCGAAAGGGCGCGAGCAAGAGGGGCCAGCGGCATCATGAGGCGGGCCAGCTTGAAGTACTGAAGCGCCCGATAACGATCGTAGCCCGCGAAGAACTCGTCTCCACCGTCGCCGTTCAAGGCCACCGTCACGTGTTCGCGCGTGAGCTTCGCGAGGTAGTAGGAGGGCAGCGCTGAGGAGTCCGCGTAGGGCTCGCCGTAGTGCCGCACCAGCTTCGGAAGCACTTCGGCCGCGTTCGATTTCACCACGAATTCATGATGTTCGGTGCCATACCGTTCCGCCACCGCGCGGGCATACGGGAGTTCGTTGAAGCCGCTCTCCTCGAAGCCGATGGAGAACGTCTTCACCTTCGTGAACTCCGACATCAGGGCCACGATGAGGGAGGAATCCACACCGCCCGAAAGAAACGCCCCGAGCGGAACTTCGCTCATGAGCCGCTTCCGCACCGCTTCCTTGAGGCGCTTTTCGGTTTCCGCGACCGCGTCCTCCATCGAGAGGTCCAGCCGCGGAGTGCAGTCGGGCTGCCAGTAACGCGACGTTCTCGCCACACCGCCCTCGAAGACCAGGATGTGCGCGGGCTCGAGCTTGCGCACCGCCTTGAACCCCGAAGCGGGAGCGGGCACGTACTGGTAGGTCAGGTAGTCGTGGATGGCCGCGTGATCCGCCTCCCGTGAGACGCGCCGGTCGGCCAGCACCGCCATGAACTCGCTGCCGAAGGTGATCCGGCCGGAGGCTTCGGCGTAGATGAGAGGCTTCTTCCCGAGACGATCCCGTCCGAGCAGCAGGCGCTTTTGGTCTTCATCCCAGATCGCGAACGCGAACATTCCGTGGAGGTGTTTCGGGATGTCGTCGCCCCACTGCTCGTAGCCGTGGACGATGGTCTCAACGTCCGAATGCGTCTTGAAACGATGGCCGAGGGACTCGAGTTCGCGGCGCAGATCGAGATAGTTGTAGATCTCGCCGTTGGCCATGACGTGGATCCGGCCGGTTTCGTTCGAGATCGGCTGCGCCCCGCCTGCGACATCGATGATCGAAAGACGGCGGAACGAAAAACCGGCGCGTCCGAAGATGTCGATCCGTCCGTCATCCGGTCCGCGGTGCGCGATAGCGCCGCCCATTCGCTCCAGAAGCTCACGCGAAGGAGAGCCCTCCGCCTCGACCACGCCCGCGATTCCGCACATGCGCCGCCAAGGTTACCTTCGGGAGAGATCGCTTCGTCTCTGAGTTGGGGGGCCGCAACGTGCTCAGCCCCCCAAACCCCCGCGCTCCGGCCGAAGTGACAAACGAGCGGCAGCGACTTTGCTCTGGAGTGGGTCCGCGCAACGGAGCCACTCAGGAATTCGGCCTGCGCTAACTGAACATCAGGGCGAAGGCGACCTTCGCCAGCACGAACGCCCCCCACAGGAGGCCCACCCCCCAAAGCCCCGTGCTCAAACCGCGCTTCGCCGCGACCGCGTAGCCGGTGGCCAGCAGGAACATCGTCCAGAACGAGAACAGGTCGAAACTGGAGAGAAGGCTCCAAAGCCATCCCGGCACGTCGCCCTGTTCAAAGAAGACGGTCGGGTTCGCCTGGACCACCTGGTTGGGATCGACGTTCCAGTCTCCCTTGAGGTACATGACCGCCATCATCACCGGCGTTTGTATCAGGCCGACCGCGGCGAACGTCCAGACCACGGTCGTCAGGGATTGAAGGAACGAAACGTCGGCGGCCATGAAGAAACGAAACATGAAGAGCAGAAGACCCGCGACCAGCAGGTCGATGATGATCGGAGCGATCAGCGGACCCACACGGCCCCACGTCTTGATGTAGCCGGCCTGGGCGTCGATGATCTGCTCCACCTGTTCCGCGGACATCTGCTGCACCCTGGGGTTTTGCTCCAGCTGCGCCTTCATGAACAAGCGGGCGTCGACCTTGTCGAGCCACACCGCCGAGAAGCCCACGCCGAGGGCGGTCTGCAGGATGAACGCCATCCACCACCGCGGCTTTGTGAAGATCTTAGCGAACGTCGCGGAGGGCTCGAAATAGAGATTGAAGAGGTTGCCGAAGAAGGAGCCTGGATCGTCCGGCGCGCTTGTGCCCTGAGCGGACGGTGCGGTTTCGGTCGTTTCGGTCATGGGGGGTTTCCTTCCTCCCCCCGAATCTACTCGTACCGGAGGGCTTCGATGGGGTCGAGCTTCGCGGCTTTCGCCGCGGGCCACAGGCCGAAGAAAAGACCGACGGCGAGCGAGGAGATGAACGCCGCCGCCACCCACTGCGGCTGGAAGGCCGCCGGGAAGGGAGAGAGAGCGTTTATCAGGCTCGCGAGGCCGCCCCCGATGACGATGCCAAGCACCCCGCCCACCCCGGTGAGGGTCATCGCCTCGGTGAGGAATTGCCACAGGATGTCCCGGCGTTTGGCCCCAAGCGCTTTCCGGATTCCGATCTCCCTCGTTCGCTCCGTCACCGAGACCAGCATGATGTTCATGACGCCCACGCCGCCCACCACGAGGCCGATGCAGGAGATCGCGATCATGACCATGTAGATGCCGCCCGTGACCTGGTTGTAGAGATCGGTGATCGCGTCCTGAGTGAAGACCGCGAAATTGTCTTTGGCGAAGAAGCGCAGGCGACGCTTGCGGCGCAGGCTCTCCCGGATCGACTCCTCGGCCTGCAGCACGCGTTCGGGCGAGGTGGCCTTGACGTCGGCCACGTAGCCTTCAAGGCCCATAAAGTTGGAGGAGGGCAGGCTCTTCATCGGCACCAGCACCACGTTGTCACGGCTGAAGAACAGGAACTTGCCCTGCCGTTCGGTCACCCCGATGACCCGGAACTTCCGGCCGTCGATGGAGAGTTCCTTGTCGATGGGGTCAACCCCGGGAAAAACCGCGTCCACGATGTCCGGCCCGATCACCGCCACTCGAGCGGCGCGCGAAGTTTCGCTCTCGTTGAAGAACCGGCCGCGCTCCACGAAGACGTTGTGCACGGGTTCGTAGTCCGGCGTGGTCCCGAACACCTGCGCCGCGTTCACCCGCAGTTCCTTGTATTTGATGAGGTCCGCGCGCACGAAAGCGAGCGGACTCACCGCGGCCACGTCGGGCAACTCGCGGATGGCCTTCACTTCGTCCTCGGTCAGCAGCCGGCGTCGCCGCCGCTCTTCCGACGAGATGTTCTCTCCGGGCTGTTGGGGCCGCACCAGGATGAAGGCCGAGCCGAGCTGTTCGAGTTGGGACGAAAGCGACTGGTTCAGGCCGGCGATGATCGCGGAGACGCCGGTCACGGTCATGATGCCCATGACGACCCCGAGGATCGTGAGGGATGCGCGCATCTTGTAGGCGATGAGCGAAGACAGGCCGATCTTGACCGACTCCCAGAGGGCGAAGACGGCGATCCGTTTCGAACGCTTTGCGCCCATCGGGGTCACTCGCTCCTCAGGGCGACCACGGGGTCGAGGGCGGCCGCGCGCGAGGCGGGATAGATCCCGGCCACGAGGCCGACGATCGTCGATGACACCACCGCCACCGCCACCGCCCACAGGCGTACGGGGGCCGAGAACTCATCGCCCACGATGCCGGACATGAGTCGGCCCACCACGAACGAGAAAATCGAAGCGCCCACGACCCCGAGAATCCCTCCCGCCCCGGTGAGAAGCACCGATTCGACGATGAACTGTTTCTGGATATCGCTGCGCCGTGCCCCGAGCGCCTTCCTCACGCCGATCTCCTTGATTCGCTCCGTGACCGACACCAGCATGATGTTCATCACCACCACGCCGCCCACCAGCAGGCTGATCGCGGTCACCACGATGGTCACCACGTAGATGCCCTGGGTGGCGCTGTTCCAGAGATTCATGACGCTTTCGCCGGTCTCGATGTTAAAATCATCCGGTTCGCCGTACGCGAGGTGGCGGCGGTTCCGCAGCGCCAGGCGCGCCTGATCCTGGGCTTTTTCGAAGACGTCCATCGAGAGCGCTTCGACCTGAATGCTGACCGAACGCCGCGAGCCGAAAACTTTCCGGAAGGCGGTGATCGGCGTCCATACGAAATTGTCCTGGCTCTCGCCGAAGACCTTGCCCTTGCGTTCGCCCACGCCCACGATACGCAGGCGGTTGCCGTCGACGATGATCTCTTTCCCGAGGGGCTCGGCGTTCGGGAAAAACGCGTCCATCAGGTCGGCGCCGATCACCGCCACCGGCCGGGCCGATTCGACATCGTCGTCGATGAGATGCCGGCCCACGATCAGGTCGCGGATCGAACCGATGCGGCTGAAGTTCTCGGTGATTCCCATGACCTGGACGCTTTCCTGCTTGATCGCGCCGTACTTCACGGTCCGGCTCGTGGCCAAAAGGCCCCCCACTTCGGCGCAGAGCGTGCAGGATTCCTTGACCAGTTCCACGTCGCGCAGGGTCAGGTCCTTGCGCTTCATGTACTCGCGGAACTGATCGAACGAGACGATGATGTCGGGGAACTTCTGGACGGTGAAGCTCTTGCTTCCAAGTGCGAGGACCTTGTCGGCCATGTAGCGGTCGAGGCCATCGGTGATCGCCACCACCGCGATCACCGAAGCGATCCCGATCACCACCCCGAGGATGGTGAGAATCGACCTCAGTTTATTGGCCTTGACCGAGGCCATGGCGATCGCGATCGCTTCGTGGAACGGCATCAGATCACGAGGCCTTGCGGCTCATCTCGTCGCTTGCGATCTTGCCATCCCGGATCATGATCACCCTATGCGCGTGTTCGGCGACGTCGCGCTCGTGGGTCACCAGGATGATCGTGTTGCCGGCGCCGTGCAGCCGTTCGAACAGGCGCATGATCTCTTCGCCGGTGGCGGAGTCGAGGTTTCCGGTGGGCTCGTCGGCGAGCAGGATCGCCGGGCCCATCACCAGCGCGCGAGCGATGGCGACGCGCTGCCGCTGGCCGCCTGAAAGTTCGTTCGGCTTGTGGCTCATGCGGGAAGAAAGCTCAACCTTGTCGAGAGCATCGCGAGCCCGCTCCATGCGCGCGGCCTTGGGAATACCCGCGTAGACGAGCGGAAGTTCCACGTTCTCGAGCGCGCTGGCGCGGGGCAGCAGGTTGAAGGTCTGGAAAACGAAGCCGATTTCCTTGTTGCGTACTTCGGCGAGAGCGTCGTCGGACATTTTCGAAACCAGCTGGTTCCGCAGGTAGTACTCGCCCTGCGAGGGCGTGTCGAGACAGCCGATCAGGTTCATGAGCGTTGACTTGCCGGAGCCGGACGGGCCCATGATGGCGAGATACTCGTTGGGCTGGATCTCGAAGGACACACCGCGCAGGGCGTGGATTGTCTCCTCGCCCATCTGGTAGGTGCGCCACAGATCGACGCAGCGGATGATCGATGAGGCTGCGCTTGTATCGCTCACTTGGAACCCTTGCCGCCTTGCGCCTCGATCTTGAGCAGGGTCTCATTCTTCAATGTCCGCAGCGTTCGA
>JANNJB010000147.1:0-2141 GCA_031405615.1 Vicinamibacteria bacterium
GGACCCAGACGAGCCCGAAGCTGGCCGCTGTGTACTCGCTTCCCGACAATCACCGCGTGCGCGTCAGCTACGGCAAGGGCTTCCGGGCGCCCTACTTCGGCGAACTCTTCCTTGTGAGCTTCGGCTTCCAGGGGAATCCGCTTCTTAAGCCCGAGAAGTCCGAAACCCTGACCGGCGGCTGGGCCTATACGGGCTCAAAGGTCGAGGGCTCGATCGACGCCTTTCAATCCAAGCTCACCGACGGAATCACCTTCTTCCAGCTGACCCCTTCGCTCTTCACCTACGAGAACGTCTCCAAGGTGGATGCCAAAGGAGTCAACGCGAACCTCGCCTTGAACCTCCCCAAGGGCTTCACGCCGTCGGTCGCGTACACCTACACCAAGCGCGAGGACGCTCAGGGCCGCGAAGTGGGCGGCTTCCCGAAGCATGCGGCGTTCGTGAAACTCGCCTGGGCAAATCCCCGGCTGGGCCTTCGCGCCAACGTCCGCGGCAACCTGAACGGCAAAGTGCCCCAATCCATCGGCGCCACCACCTACACGCCAAAGTACAACCTCTGGTACGCGCAGGCCAGCAAGAAGATCACCACCAAGGGCCAGTATGCGTTCAATCTCTACGCCCAGGTGAACAACATGTTCGACAAGAGGGACATCTACAACATCAACGCCCTAACCGGAGAGCCAGTCACCACCGAGGCCCTGCAGATCTGGAACGCCCCGCGCACGTACCTGGCGGGCATCACCATCGACATGGACTGGACGCGCTAAAACGAAACCCGAGGTCTCACGATGAAACGCCTTTTCCTTGCCCTGGCGGTAGCCTGCCCACTCACCGCGGCCGCCCAGGAACCCGCGAACCTCCCCATCGGCGACGCTTCCCGGAAGGAAAAGACCGTCGACCTCGTTCTCGATGGAGTGCATGACACCGCTACCGGCGATGTCATCACCCCCAGGGAGATGGTGGCGCGCCTCAAAGACGTGCGCCTCGTCTTCGTCGGCGAGAGCCACACGTCGGTCGAGTACCACAACGCCCAGCGCCGCCTTATCGAGGAACTGACCGCCGCGGGACGGAAGGTCTTCGTGGGTCTCGAGATGTACCCGTACACGGAGCAGGCCTGGCTCGACAAGTGGTCCGCGGGCGAGATCGGCGAGGAGGCGTTCCTCAAGGACTCCCGCTGGTACAAGAACTGGGGATATCACTGGCTCTACTACCGCGACATCTTCATGTTCTCTCAGAAGAACAAGCTCCGCATGTTTGGCGTCAACACGCCTCGCGAGGTGGTGGCGGCGGTGCGCAAGAAGGGCTTCGCGAATCTGACTCCCGAGGAATCCGCGCGCATCCCCAGCAAGATCGACGTCGACAGCCCCGAACACAAGCGACTCTTCAAGGCCTACTTCGCGCCCGAGGACTCGCTCCACACCACCGGGATGACCGACGATCAGTTCAACGCCATGTTCAACGCGCAGGCCACCTGGGACGCGACCATGGGCTACAACTCCGTCCAGGCCCTTCAAAAGCACGGCGACAAGGACACCATCATGGTGGTCCTCATCGGCTCGGGTCACGTGGCCTACGGTCTCGGAGCCGAGCGGCAGGCGAAGCTCTGGTTCGACGGGAAAACCGCCTCGGTGATCCCCATGACCGTGGCTAACGACAAGGGCGAGAAACCGCCGGTCCGCGCGTCCTACGCAAACTTCATCTGGGGCGTTGCTCCCGAGAAGGCTCCGCTCTTCCCCACCCTCGGTTTCTCCACCGGCCAGAAGAAGGACAACGCCTATCCCATCATCGCGGTCCAGCCCGACTCCATCGCGGCGGTGACCGGCTTCAAGAAGGATGATGTCCTGGTTTCGATGGATGGCGTCGCCATCACCGACACCGAGATCATGAACCAGCTGATGGCTCAGAAGCGCTGGGGCGATTCGGCCGATTTCAAGGTCAAGCGCGGCTCGGAGGAAGTGGCGCTCAAGGCCTACTTCCGCCGAAAGTTGTAGCGGAAGTTCCACCTTTATGCGCCCCGCTTCCCTTTTGATTGCGGCGCTCGTCGCCGCCCCTCACCTCGCCTCCGCTCAGGCTCCGCCCGCCGTCGCCACGACCACTGCGGCGAAGCGCGTGCGCCACGCCATGGTGATAGCGCTCGACGCGAA
>JANNJB010000148.1:0-2269 GCA_031405615.1 Vicinamibacteria bacterium
ATGGAGATGAACACCCGCATCCAGGTGGAGCACGGCGTCACCGAACTCGTCACCGGACGCGATCTCGTGAAGGAGCAGATCCTCGTGGCCGCGGAGCAGCCGCTCTCGTTCCGCCAGGCCGACGTTGGTCTGGTCGGTCACGCCCTCGAATGCCGCATCAACGCCGAGGATCCCCGCACGTTCGCGCCCTCGCCCGGTCTCATCAAGCACTTCTGGGTCCCCGGCGGCCCCGGGATCCGGGTCGACACCTTCGCCCACGAGGGCTGCGAGGTTTCGCCTTACTACGACAGCATGGTCGCCAAGCTCATGACCTTCGGCAAGGACCGGACCGAGGCGATTGCCCGCATGCGGCGCGCCCTCGACACGATGGTGGTCGAAGGCATCAAAACCTCCATTCCGCTCCAGCGCCAGATCATGGACGATCCCGACTTCATCGCGGGCAAGCTCAATACCGGCTTCATGGAGCGCTTCTTGAAGCGCACCGCCGCGATTTGACAGAGAGCCGCAAGCCGTCCGGTCGCCGCGTTCTGCCGACCGAGCCCTTTCTTTATCCCATCATCGACGCCTCGATGGTGGGTGAGCACTCCCTCTCGGATTGGGTGATGTGGCTCGCGGGCCCGGGCAAGGCGCCGCTCGTGCAGTGGCGCTTCAAGGGGCTCACCGACGCGATGGCTCTGGCCGGGGCCTCGGAGTTGCGGGAGGCGACCCGGGACCTTGGCGTCCTGCTGATCATCAACGACCGCCCCGACATTGCGCGGATGGTGGAAGCGGACGGCGTCCATCTCGGGCAGGAAGACCTCGATCCCGAGGACGCGCGGGCTCTGCTGCCCGGAGTTCTCATCGGCGTGTCGACCCACAATCGGGCGCAGTTTCAAACCGCCCTCACCAAGCCCGTCGACTACATTGCGGTCGGGCCCGTCTTTAAGACCGCGTCCAAGGCGAATCCGGATCCGGTGGTCGGCCTTCCCTTCGTGGCGTGGGCGGGGGAGCGGACTACGAAACCGGTCGTGGCGATCGGCGGAATCACCGTGGCGAATGCCTTCGCGGTTACCCAGGCAGGAGCACAGGGCCTCGCCGTGATCTCCGTGCTCATGAAGGCGGCGAGTCCTGCAGAAGCCGCGGCCGCTTTCGTGACGGCGATCCGCGGGGAGCGGGCGGGATAACATCTCTTCATCATGACCGCCCGAACCCTCGATGGAGCCGCAACCGCAAGACAGATTCGCGACGAGGTGAAGGCCGAGACCTTCGCTTTCGTCGCCGCGGGGGGCCGGCGGCCCGGCCTGGGCGCGCTGCTCGTGGGCGACGACCCGGCCTCGCACATCTACGTGTCGAGCAAGACGAAGGCGTGTGAGGAACTCGGACTGCACCATGTGACGGAGCGACTGAGCGCCACCGCCAGCACCGAAGACGTCCTGGCCGTGGTCGAGAGATTCAACCAGGATCCCGCGATCCACGGGATCCTCGTCCAGCTCCCGCTGCCGAAGCAGGTGGATGCGCTTCGCGTCCTCGACGCGGTCTCCCCGCAAAAGGACGTGGATGGTTTCCATCCCGAAAACGTCGGCCTGCTCTCCCAGGGACGGGTTCGGTTCGCGCCGTGCACACCCGCGGGCATCATGGAGCTTCTGCGTCGCGAGGGCATCGATCCCAAGGGCAAGACCGCGGTGGTGGTGGGCCGCAGCGACATCGTCGGAAAGCCGATGGCCCTGCTTCTCCTTCACGCCCATGCCACCGTCACCATCGCGCACTCGCGCACGAAGGATCTGGCCGCGGTCACCCGGACTGCGGACATCCTGATCGCGGCGGTGGGGAAGCCAGGCCTCCTGCGCGCGGAGTACGTGCGCGAGGGAGCGGTGGTGATCGATGTCGGCATCCACCGCATTTCAACCGAAGCCGAGGCGCGCGACATGTTGTCCGAGACGCGGCTTGCGAAGTTCGATCCCGCCAGGGGCGCCGTGGTGGGGGATGTCCACTCTCCTTCCGTGAGTCAGGTCGCGTCGGCTCTCACTCCGGTTCCCGGCGGCGTCGGACCGCTCACCATCGCCATGCTGATGGCGAACACGCTTAAAGCCGCGAAACTCTTCGGCCGCGCCTAGCAGCCCGTGGTGAAAGTCTGCCGGCATTCGAGCGCGCCAGCCTGGCCCCGGGCCACGAACGCTGCATCCCGGCTGGGCTGCGTTGCTCGTCGGCGAACCTCTCAGCAATCTCGATCCCTCACTGCGCGAAGATTTGCGCGATCAGATCCGCGAAATCGTCCGCGAATTTCATGTCA
>JANNJB010000149.1:0-3469 GCA_031405615.1 Vicinamibacteria bacterium
CGCCGGATCGGGTGGTCTCTGGCGATTCGATCCTCCAGGCTCCCCGTCATCAACATTGACCGTTGTTCTCGGTTCTGTCCGCGCATCCTCAATGTTAATTGAGCACTCGCAAATTCGATCCCTTTTTCAGCACCCTGCTAGAGCCCTATTGCAATTGGTCGAGGAGGGCTGGGTCCTAACCATCTGGAGTGCCTTAGGCCGTCCGCTCGCCCGGAAGACAATGTCCGCAACTTCAAAAGCGCCAGCCTTTCCCTTGCAGCCTGTGGCTTGGAGGACCGAAGCAAAGAATTCGGCGGGATAGCCTGACGGGGTGCGCATGGGTAGCACCGCCGGCGCCTGCTCACTCTCTGGCTCGACCGCGGTTTCGAGATCCTTCACCGCGTCCTCAATTTCCGTTGCGGTTTCCGCAACCCGCTCCTGCCCGAGGGCTGCCCTCAGTTCAGGCGCCAGGCTGCGGGCGCCCATGGTTCGCGCAACCCGCGCCGCCGCCGCTCGAACCTCTGGTGCTGGATCCAGCAGGCCCCCACGCAAGAGGCCGGGTGTCTCCGGCGCCTGAGGGGAGAGCGTTGCCTTTGCGATCGCGCCGATCCGTTCCCGCAGAGTGGGGCCCTCGACGGCGAACGCAACCGGCCCGAAGAGGAGGGCGATCAAGGCCGCCCAGCGCCCGCGTGCAGATCTCCTCATAGCCCTCCTAAAACGGGAAAGGTAGGGGATACGAGACTTGTTTGCAAGCCCTCCGTCGCCCTTCATGGCTGCTCCCGAGTTCGGTCATCTGCATCTCGACGCTGAGTTCTCGATCCACGGCGGGGCGTGCATCTCGGTCGCTTTCAGGCTAACGGCCCGTCCCTGTCGAGCGCGCCGTACGTCACCGATACCACCTCGAGTTCCTCTTCACCTCGAGGCGTACGAAAGGTGACCACGTCGCCCGGGCGCTTGCCGAGCAGAGCGCGAGCGAGTGGCGCCACGAACGCAATCCGTCCGCTGGTCGCATCTGCTTCGTCGACGCCGACGATGTCGATCTGGCGCGGCTGCGGCGAGTCGCCTCGCACCATCACGCGCGCTCCAAACCTCACCTCATCGGAGGACCGCCGCTCCGAGGTGTCCACGAGCACGGCGCTGGCCAGGCGAGCCTTCAGCTCTTGAATCCGGGTCTGAAGAGCCGCCCGCGCCGACGCCGCGTCTGCGCTCGCCTCCAACGGAATCGATGAGCGCGATGCTTCCAATGAACCCAGTTCCGAGCGCAGCAACGCGAGTCCCCGGGGCGTGACGTAATTCGGCGCACCGGCAGGCAGCGGAGCACGAGGTGCTATGAACGGGGGATCCTCCGCGCCATCTCCCTTGGTAAAAGCCTTGCTCACCCTGCGAGCATGCCACGCCCGGCGTGGGGAAGTGATCGTGTCCGCGCCAGGACGTGCGCGTGCGGTTCGTCCTCGACGCCAACCAGGTGTGGAACTGGTTTCTACGTGTGGCTTGAGCGGAGCCGGAGGTTTGTCCGAACTAGAGCGATCGCCTTCGCCTTGCGAATGGCCTCCCCAACGGGATCGATGGCGGCGATCCAGCGGCCATCGACTTCTTTTTCTGTTTGTACGGATAGCTTCACGGGAGGGGTATGCCATCGCGTCGCGGTCGTCGGAATGTTGGGCCGCCCTGCGACACCTACTTGATTCCTGGAACGTTGACCGGCGTGTCGCGGACCTTTGCCAATGTCGAGCGTTGAAAGGCTGGGCGATGGCGCGGGGGTACGGCTGATTCGGATAAGTTGTGGATATCACACAAGTGGGATGTGAAAACCCTGGCTACGTTCCGTCTATATGGCAAGTGTCGTTCTGGTCGGTACACCACGATTGAAAAGGACCACATCATGAATCTCCTACGATGCCTTGCCCTGTTTGCTACCAGTCTGGTGTCTGCGATGCCCGCAGTGGCGCAACAGGTCGACGTCCTGACGTTGCCGCGGGGCGGCGCTGTCCAAGCGGGCACACAAGCGGATCTCGACCTCCTTGAGAAGCAATTTTCTACCGGCGATGTGGAGGAGGCGCGGAAGACCGCCAAGGGGTTTCTCGGCAGGGCAGCCAAGGCTCTGGAACCGCAGACCGACCAGAGTCCGGCGCCGGCGTTTGACTTCGAGAAGAGCCTGATTGCCCTTGCTTGGGTGGGGGCCGACGTGGACGGCAGCGCCGTCCTGCGGCGCATTATGGTCTCGGAGCCTTCGAGTTCCCCGTTCTCACTTGATCTTCCGGGTGACGGGAGACGTCTCTATGAGGTTCTGATTTCTGCTGGGGAGCACGCACGCCTATCGAGCAGGTATTCGTTCACCCGACAGGAGAACCCCGTGATCGCGCAGATTCCCATGGTGGCGGAGCGGATCCTGACACCATTCTTCGGACTGTTTGGCGATGTCTCGGAGGATCTCGCCGCCCGGGCCAAGGCGCGCACCAGCCAGAAGGTGTATGCCACGGCGAGTGAGGTGATGGTGCCGTTCCGGCGCGCCACCATCGCGATCAAGGCCATTGGTCGGATTCCTGCGGAGATCGAAAGCTGGAGTGAGGACCTCGCCAAGGCTTCGATTGTGATTCGATTCACCGTAGCGGCCCGTTCGAAATGGGCGGTCGCGTTGGTTGAGGACGCCAAGACCCGCGTCTTGGCCGTTGCCGCCACCCCTGACTGCACGACGACGGAACTTGCCAAGCCGAACCAGTGCCTCGACAAGATGGCGATTGCCCTTGACGCTGCCTTTGAGGCCTGCAAGACGGGCTGTATCTCAAACGCGGCCCCGGCGAAGGAGGACATTGAAGCCATGGAAGCCGTTGACGACAAACTAAGAGAGCACATTCTCAAGAGCAAGGCCGCCCCGCTGGTGCGCGAACTTCAGATCAGGAACCGTCCAGCGACGCATTTTGCGTTCGGAATCGGGACAGCTCACATCGCCCGCGCGACGCTGAATCGAGATAGGGCAAAAGTGAACGACGATGGGGACTTGGTCGCGGACCCCCTTTCGCGGCAATCGACCATGGTGCTACTCAACTGGAGTCCGCGGGGTTACGACGACGATGCTCCTTCACCGCAGCCGTCCGAGCGCGTGAGATTGTTCGCTGCAGGCGTGATTACACCGGACCCGGGGATCGGAGTCGGCACCTCCTTCCTAGTCGTGCGAGGCCTTGGGATCATCGCCGGCTACTCCGTGATGTTCGGCCGGGGCCGAGGCGATGCCGACAGATTCGACCAGGCGCCTGCGAACGCCGCGGATCCTCTGGCCGTGACGCGCTCGCGAGCGTGGTTCGTAGGCGTGAGCTACAACTTCAAATAGGTGTTCCCCGCCGGGCCAGCGCCCAGGCGGAAGTTCTACTTCTTACTCGGGGGGCGGCCGTCGACGGGACCAAACGGCGCAATTT
Organism: Vicinamibacteria bacterium; assembly: GCA_031405615.1. Lineage (GTDB taxonomy): Bacteria > Acidobacteriota > Vicinamibacteria > Fen-336 > JAGNNV01 > JAGNNV01. Next base: position 3,393 of record JANNJB010000149.1, read on the forward strand.
CCGGATTCGCGAACGGCCCGACATAGGGCCGCCGGTCGCCGAGGCCTTCGGCACAGGCTCTCCCGACAGCGGGACGT
>JANNJB010000150.1:0-13295 GCA_031405615.1 Vicinamibacteria bacterium
CAGCCCCCCGTGCCCCAAAGGGCAGGCTTCGCGCTCGCTTCGCCGCCGCTGATCACGTTGAACCGTCGGAGTTGGCTTCACGCGACATAGAAACCATCCGTAGTGGCTGCACGGGGTTGCTTCGTCGCGTTACGAAACGGACTGGCTCCTCGCAATGACGTAAGGCCCAATCGGCCGATAGTGTGGCGCCAGCGAGGCCGAGGGCGCCTGGTCGCGGGGCGCCGTTCACACTGCTAGCATGCCGTGTGACCGGAGACAGCACTTTGATCGGCCAGACGGTTTCCCATTACCGGATCGTGGCCAGGCTCGGCAGCGGAGGCATGGGCGTCGTCTACGACGCGGAGGACACGCGCCTCGGGCGCCACGTGGCGCTCAAGTTCCTTCCGCAGGAGATGGCTCGGGAGGCGACCGCCCTCGAGCGCTTCCAACGCGAGGCGCGCGCCGCCTCCGCCCTCAACCATCCGGGCATCTGCACCGTGCACGAGATCGATCAGCACGAGGGCCAGCACTTCATCGCGATGGAGTTGCTCGAAGGCACAACTCTCACCGAGCGAATCAAGGCGGGGCCGTTCGACGTGGCCGCTCTGCTCGATCTCGGCATCCAGATCGCGGACGCGCTCGAATCGGCCCATTCCAAGGGCATCGTCCACCGCGACCTGAAGCCCGCGAACATCTTCATCAATCCTCGCGGTCAGGCCAAGATCCTCGACTTTGGTCTGGCCAAGATCGAGCGGCGGCATCAAGGCGCCAACGAGCCCTCGGAAGCCCAGACGGCACTCAGACCAAGCGATCTGACCAGCGAGGGCACCACCCTCGGCACGATGTCGTACATGTCGCCGGAGCAGGCCCGCGGGCAGATGACGGACGCGCGCACCGATCTCTTCTCTCTCGGCACGGTTCTCTATCGCGTGGCCACCGGCTTCCTGCCTTTCCCCGGCGAGACCTCCGCGGTGATCTTCGACGCGATCCTCAACCGGGAGCCGATGGCTGCGACCCAGGTCAACCCCTCGCTCCCCGCCGAGATGAACCGCATTCTCGGGCGCGCGCTCGAGAAGGACCGGAGCCTCCGCTACCAGACCGCGATGGACCTCAAGACCGAGCTCCTGCGGCTGAAGCGCGATCTCGATTCGGGTGGCCGGCGCGCCGCCGAACTCAACGAATCGCGGCCGGGGGGTGCGTCCGCGCGTGCCGTCACCGAGAAGTCGGTCGCGGTTCTCTACTTCGAGAACCTCTCGGGGATGAAGGAAGACGAGTACTTCCGCGACGGCATCACCGAGGACATCATCACCGAGCTATCGAAGATCCGCACCCTGAACGTCTTTTCGCGAGCCACCATCCTCCCTTACCGGGACAAGACGGTGACCGCCCACCAGGTGGGCCGGGATTTGAACGCGGCCTATGTCCTCGGAGGCAGTCTGCGCCGCGCGGGGCAGCGGCTGCGGATCACCACTCAGCTCATGAACGCTCAGACCGATTTCCCCGTCTGGTCGGAGCGCTACGACCGCGAGATGGCGGATGTCTTCGAGGTTCAAGACGAAATCGCGCGCAAGATCGCGGAGGCGCTGCGGGTGACCCTCTCGCCCCAGGAGCGTGAGGACCTGGCCGCGCGGCCGACCGACAACCTCCAAGCCTACGACCTGTACCTCCGCGGCCGAAGTTACGCGCGGCGTCATACGCGCCAGGATCTCGAGTTCGCTCTTGAAATGTTCGCGAACGCGGTGGGCCTGGACCCCGAGTTCGCCCTTGCCTACGCGGCCACCGCGAACGTGTGCGCGCAGTACCACTACAACTACGAGCGGAAGAAGAGCTGGCTCGAACGCTCCCGCGAGGCGTCGCGCCGCGCGGTGTCACTGCGTCCTCACCTCCCGGAGGTCAAGGTGGCTCAGGCGTGGATCCTGTACACCCAGGGCGAGTACAGCGAGGCGGTTCACGTCGCCCAGGAGGCGACGGAGCGGAAACGGGACACGGAGGGCGCTTACTACCTGATGTTGCGCGCGCTCTTCGCGGCCGGCCGGTACCAGGAAGTGGCGGCCATCGCGGAGGTGGCGCTCGAGTCGAGCGGCGCCGACTACAACGTTTACGTCCCCATCACCAACGCGCTGGGGGCCCTGGGGAAGAACGAGGCGCTGGCCCAGATGCGGCAGCGCCACGCGCAAGCACTCGAGGCCCACCTCAAGACCGTGCCCGAAGACGCTCGGGCGCGGGTTCTGCTGGCCCAGCACTATGCGGCGAGCGGTCACATCGAGGAGGCGCTTCGGGAGGCGACCCTCGCGACATCCCTGCGCTCGAACGAAGCCACCGTCCTCTACAACGCGGCCTGCGTTTTCTGCATTCTTGGTCGAAAGTCCGAGGCCATGGACACTCTGCGCAAGGCCCACACGTCCGGCTTTACCGATCCGGAATGGGCGCGGCGCGACCCCGATCTGGCCTCCCTCCACGGCGACCCCGAGTTCGAAAAGCTGTACCCGCCCGCCGACCCGGCCCTGTAGGAACAGGCTCAGGGCCGATTACCTGCAGGGGATCGGGAGCGGTGTGCGCACGATGACGCTCTCGGTGAGCGAACTGACTCTAGACTGAATCGCAATGACGAGTTCTGAGGATCCGAGGCCGCGCGGGGCCGCGCGCCGAGTCGTCGCGCGTGCCGCGCTCCTCGGGTTTGTGGTCCTCATAGGCGCGTACGCTCTGAGCCGGCCGGCGAAGCCGGAAGGCGAGGAACCGAAGGACGGGTTCGTCCGTGTGCCCGGAATCGTTCACGTCCACACAACGCACTCGGATGGCGGAGGCGCGCCGGACGAGGTCGTGGTCGCGGCGAAGGCCACGGGCGCTCGCTTCGTGATCATCACCGACCACAACAACCTCGACGCGAAGGGGATTGAAGGGTACCGTGACGGCGTCCTCGTGATTGTGGGGTCGGAACTTTCGACCACGGCCGGCCACATCGTGGGCATCGGGATGGAGGCCCCCGCCTATCGTTTTTCGGGGGACGGCCTCGACGGCCTTGACGATATTCGCGATCTCGGCGGGAGCGCCTTCGCCGCACATCCATTCAGCTCGCGCGACGACCTCCGCTTCACCGGATGGGACCTGCCCGGGCCCTGGGGACTCGAACTCATCAACGGCGACAGCGAGTGGCGGAGCGCCGGGCCGCGGGTGATCGCGGCCGCGTCTCTGTACGCCGTCAACCGGCGGCGCGCTCTCCTCGGACTGCTCAATTCGCCCGATGAAGCGCTGTCCCGCTGGGACAAGCTTCTCGCCGAGCGCGATGCGACCGGCATTGCCGGCGCCGACGCGCACAGCCGCCTTCCTATCTCGAAGAGGTTCGCGCCCCGGTTTCCCTCGTACGAGTCGATGTTCGCCCTGATGCGGAACTACGTGTTGCTGAAGGAGCCGCTCTCGGGCTCATTCGAGGCCGACCGCAACCGTGTTCTGGACGCGATCCGGAGAGGGCGGCTGTACGTGGGGATCGACGCCATCGCTCCCGCGGATCGTTTCTCCTTCACCGCGTCGTCCGCCACGGCCCGCGCCACGATGGGGGAGACGCTGCCGCCTTCCGGCGACCTCCGGATCCGCGCTGGAGGAGCGCTGCCCCGCGGCGCCGTGATTTCGCTCTTCCGGGACGGCGCGCTCGTCGGATCGTCACCGAATCCGCTCGAGGCGGGGGCGTCGGCTGCTGGAGTGTATCGGGTGGAGGTTCGGGTCCCGGGTGCGAACCTGCCCTGGATCATCAGCAATCCCATCTACGTCTTCGACGAGGTGGTCGCTCGCGCGCGCCGGGCCAGAGCAGCCTGGCCCGAGCCGCCGCCGGTCCCGGTTGCGATCGAGGTCATAGACGATTTCAACGGCACGACGAAGTTCCAGCCCGCATCAGACGCGACGTCATCCATCGAGCAGGCTGCTGACCCTGTGGCGGGGGGCGAGGCCGGCCAGGCGTTGAGCCTCGCCTATCGGATCGGCCAGGGCACAGAGTCGAATCCGAATGTGTTCGTGGCCACGGTCGACTGGACCCACCGCAACCTGATCGGGAAGAAAGGACTCGTGTTGTCCGTCAAGGGCGACGGGATCTACCGGATCACCGTTCAGGTGCGCGACGAGAACAAGGCCTCGACCGAAGAGGGAACGGAGTGGTGGTTCGGTTCGATCCGGACATCGAAGGAGTGGCGTCGGGTGGCGCTTCCGTTCGAGCGGCTGCGTTCGATCAATCCACGCACCGACCTGAAGCTCGACCTCGACAAGGTGCGCGCGATTGTGTTCCTGATCGATCGCGGGGCGGCGAAGCCCGGAGCCCAGGGGCGGGTGTGGATTGACGATGTCGGTGTCTACTAACGGGACGGTCGGGCGCGGACTGCGCCGCGTCGTGGGCGCTGTCGGTTTGATGCCGCTCGCTCGCTGGTCGCGCGATCTTCTGTGGGCCGCGCGCTTTCACCAGGCGAACGTCGCCTACCTCAAGGCCAACCCCGAGGGTGGCCTTCCGATTCCAGGCGCCCGTCTTCGCATCCTTGTGGCGGGGTCGCCGGACGTTGCCTGGTTCTTGGAGGGCGGACGGCGCGGAGCCTCGAGCATCCGTTCGATACTGGAAGACGACGGCGTACCGTTTGAGTCGGTTGGAACCCTTCTCGATTTCGGCTGCGGCTGCGGCCGGGTCTTGAGGCACCTCATGAACGCCGGGGTTGAAATCAGCGGCTCCGATCTCAATTCGAACCTGATCCGGTGGTGTGACAAGAACATCGCTCAAGCGAAGTTCTCGGTCAACGGGCTGACCCCGCCCCTTCCGCATCCAGGCGGGAGTCTGGGCCTCGTTTACGCCCTCTCCGTGTTCACGCACCTGCCCGAGAGCCTGCAGAAACCCTGGCTGAACGAACTCGCGCGGGTTCTGAGGCCAGGGGGGCATCTGATTCTGTCGACGCATGGCGAGCGCTATCGTGAAGCATTGGATGAGTCCGAGAGGGCCCGATTCGACCGCGGGGATCTTGTGCTTCGTGCCGAAGATCGGCCGGGGAGCAACGCCTGCGGCGCCTACCATCCGCCGTCGTATCTCAGATCCGCGGCTGAACCCGAGTTCGTGGTCGTTCAGCATCGTCCTGAAGGCGCCCTGGGCAACCCGCATCAGGACCTCTGGCTCCTGCGGAAGGCCTAGAAAGAAGAAGCGCGCCCGATTTCCCGGGCGCGCATTGGGGTTTGCGAGGCGTTTCGGGGCGGCGTCAGTGGTTGGGATTCGCTTTGGCCTTGCGCGGGTAGTCCTTGATGTCCTCGAGCGACCACTTGATGAAAGTGCGGAGGTCGTCGTTTGAAGCCTTGAGGTCGGGCTTGCGCAGGTACATCATGTGGCCCGACTCGTACCACGCGAAACGGTAGCGGTCCTTGAACTCGCCGCCGGGCTGGAGATGGTTCATGGTGTAGATGGCGTTGAAGTAGTCACACGCGGCGTCGTAGTAGCCGCCCGTCACCAGGACCTTGAGGTACGGGTTGTCGCGCATCGCGCTGCGCAGCATCTCGGCGACGCTGGTGGTTTCGTCCTGCTGCCAGGGGCGCACGTTGCCCCAGACGTTGTACTGAATGTCCGGGTTGTATTTGAGCTCGGAGCGCAGGTACCTGTTGATTGCCGCGCCGAAGGGCCCGTTCCAGTCCGTCAGCTCCGGCGAGTATTCGGGGCGCTCGCCGGCCGCGTCTTTGTCGATGCCGATGTAGCGGGTGTCGAGCCGGCCCACGGTGTAACGCTGATCGCGGAGCAGTTCCTTCCAGTGGCGGGCGAAGTCGACGCGCAGGTTCGCCTGGAGGACGTAGTCCTTGCTGAGGCCGGAGTAGCGCGCGAACTTCGTCGCGACGCTGTCACGCTCGACCGGGGTGAGCTGATCGCCCTTGGCGAGGGCGAGCAGGTACTCGTTCATCGCGAACTTCTCGGCTTCCGCGAGCACCTCGCGGAGGGGCTTGCTCTGGAGATCGGCGGGAAGCTGCTTGTGGTACCAGGCCGTCGCGGTCTTGGTGGGAAGGCCGGTGGCGTGCGTCACGTCGGGTCCGCGCTCGAGATTCAGATCGGTCGCGGAAACGAGGATCACGCCGTTGATCCACATCTGAAAACGCTGCTGGAGCGACTGGACGAGACCGGAGGCGCGCACCGTGCCGTAGCTTTCACCAATGATGTACTTCGGCGAGGACCAGCGGTCTTTCTTGTTCACGAAGGTGTGGAAGAAATCTCCGACCGACTGGATGTCGGAGAGTTTGCCGTGGAACTTGTGCAGGTCTTCACCTTCCACCATCCGGCTGAAACCGGTGCCGATCGTGTCGATGTAGACGATGTCTGCGACATCGAGGATCGAGTGCGGGTTGTCCTCGAGGCCGGCGGGCGGCTTCTGCTGGAAACCGTCGTCGTCATAGGTCACGTGACGCGGACCGGTGAAACCGAGGTGCATCCACACGGACGCGGTGCCGGGGCCCCCGTTGAACGAGAGCATCAGCGGCCGTTTGCTGGTGTCGGTCACGTCGTTCTTGGAGTAGTACATGTAGAACATCTTCGCGACGACCTTCCCGTCCTCGCGGATGGGGATCCAGCCGAGTTCGGCGGTGTAGTTCACCGACACACCGTTGAAGGCGCCGGTCTTCTTCACGATGACGGGGTCGTTGGGCAGGAGGTCAGCCTCCTTGCCGGCCTTCTGCCCGCCGCCCGCAGGCGACGCTGCAGGCGCTGCGCCCGGGCGCCCTTGAGCGAGAACATCGGCTGAGCAGGTCAGCAGGCAGGCCGTGGCCATCGTGAGCAGAATGCGGCTGGACTTCATGGGTGAAAAGGCTCCTTGTCGTGCGGGTTCGATGAGCCCCCCGGTCCGGGGCGGTTCGAAAGTCAGGTGAGCATACCCTCGCTCACGCGGCCTCAGGCCTCACGCGGGACCAGATGAATGGCCGGCGCCTTGATCACGGCGGTGAGGGCCAGGCCCTCCCGAAGATTCAGTTCGCGCTCCGCGGCGCGGGTGATGGAGGCGGAGAACGCGAAGCCGCAGTCGAGCTCGATGCGGACCAGGGCGCCCTCGTGGTGAATCGCCTTGACCGTGGCGGCCAGCCGGTTGCGGGCGCTGGTTGGAGCGAGGCCCGGTTCGAGGATCACCTCGTCGGCGCGGATACAGGCGAAGACGAGGTTGATGCCCTCGCCGGGGTCGAGTGCGGTGAGGGAGACGCCAGCCGCGTCGAGCCTCACGAGACCATCGATCGTTCGCGAAGTGATACGGGCGGGAACTACGGCTTCGACGCCGACCACCCGGGCCGCTTCCACCGAGGCGGGCCGCGAGAACACGTCGGCGATAGCGCCTTGCTGAAGGACACGGCCCTCGCCGATGAGCGCGACATCGTCGCCCAGCGCCAACGCTTCCGCCCGGTCGTGGGTGACGAGTACGGCGGGAAGCGATACCGCGCGAAGGAAACGGCCCAGGTCGCGACGCAGGGAGTCGCGCGCCGCGGCGTCGAGGGCGGAGAGCGGCTCGTCGAGAAGCAGGATCCGGGGTTGGGCCGCCACCGCCCGGGCCAGCGACACGCGCTGCTTCTGGCCGCCCGAAAGTTCATGCGGGAAACGTGTCGCCAGATCCGCGACGCCGACGAGGGTCAGCATCTCGCCTACGCGTTCGGCTCGTGCCTCCGCGGCCACGCCGAAGCCCACGTTGTCCCGGACCGTGAGATGAGGAAAGAGAGCGGACTCCTGCGTGACATAGCCGACGCGCCTGTCCTTCGTCGCCACATTCGCCCCGCTCTCGCTGTCGAACCAGACCTGTTCGCCGAAATCGATGCGGCCCCGGTCCGGCCGATCCAGGCCGGCGATCATTCTCAGCAGCGTGGTCTTTCCGGAACCCGATGGCCCGAATAACACCGTGGTCCCTGACTCCCGCAGCTTCAACTGAAACCGGAACGACGGCCCCCCCGGGAAAGACTTTGCGAGGTCGATCAACGGCGTTTCGCCCCTTGGAGAACCAGGCCGCCGAGAAGATGCGAGGTGGCCGCGAGGATCGCGAGCGAGAGGACGACCAGAACCGCGGAGGTCCGGAACGCGGCGGTGTAGTCGAGGGCCTGCACGCTGTCGTAGATCGCGATCGACGCCGTCCGCGTTACGCCGGGGATGTTGCCGCCGACCATCAGCACGACGCCGAACTCCCCCAGGGTGTGCGCGAAGCTCAAGATGACGCCCGCGAGAACACCTCGCCGAGACAGGGGGAGGATGACACGGAAGAAGATGCCCGTGGTGGACGAGCCAAGACATGAGGCCGCCTCACGCAGCCGAACGTCGACCGAGGCGAAGGCGGTCGCGAAGGGCTGAACCGCGAAAGGCAGGCTGTAGAGGATCGAAGCCAGGAGAAGCCCCTCGAACGTGAACGCGAAACTGTGCCCGGTCAGCCTTTCTAGGAACTGCCCGAAAGGCGACCTCGGCCCGAGCGCCAGAAGGACGCAGAAACCAAGCACGGTCGGGGGCAGGACCAGAGGCAGGGCGACGATGGGCTCGACAATGACGCGGAGACGTGAACGGGTGAACGCGAGCCAGTATCCAAGCGGCAGACCGATGACGAGGAGGCAGACTGAAGTCGCTGCGGCGAGGACCAGGCTGACGCGAAGGGCTTCGAGATCCACCTTCAGGCCCTACGACGTCGGCAGGCCAAAACCGTGGCGGCTCAAAACCGCGCGTCCGGAAGCGCCCATAAGAAACTTCTGGAAAGCCCGCGCGACGTCGATCGACGTCGTCCGCTTGAGAATGACGCCCGACTGGTTGAGCGGCGGATGCACGCCTTCGGGCACTTCAGCGAAGGCGAGATCCGACGCTTTCGCTCGCGCCAGGGACAAGGCGATGAGGCCCGCCTGGGCAGCGCCGGTGTCCATGAACTGCGCGGCCTGCGAAACGCTGTCGCCGAAGACGAGCTTCACCCTCACCGCGTCGTAGACCTTCCAGGTCCGCAACGCCGCCTCGGCGGCCCGCCCGTACGGAGCGTGCGCGGGATTCGCGATGGCGATGCGCCTTATCGTCGGGCTCTTGAGCAGGTCGCCGAAGCCCTTCGGATCGAGCCCTGTCTCTTTACGGACGACCAACGCGAGCCGCCCGATGGCGTAAGGGAAAGGCGTTTCGGAGAAGCCTTCGCCGGCGAGCCGTCGCGCGTATTCCGAGTCGGCGGACAGGAACACATCGAACGGCGCTCCCTCGCGGATCTGCGCGAAGAAGTTGCCGGACGAGCCGTACACCGCGTCGACTTTGAGCCCGGGATTCGCCGCTTTGAAGCCGTTCAGCATCTCGTCGAGCGCGAAGCGCAGGTCCGAGGCCGCCGCGATGCGCAGCACAGCACCCTTCGCGGCCACGGGCGAGGGACTCGAGGTCTGGCCGCTCGCCGCCAGGGCCACCACGAGGAGAATGAAGCGAATCATGCGCCGGAGAGTCTCGCAGAAGCGGGAACTGATTCATACGCATCAGTTCGCATATCGGCTGGTCGCCCTATCCTGAAGCGAGCCGGTGTTTCGGCGCGGTTCTTCATGTCTACAGAAGTCTCTTCGCCCCCGAAGGTTCGCGGCCTCACCCAGATCGAGGCTCAAGCGCGTCTCGCTGCGGAAGGCTTCAACGAACTGCCGCGTCCGGACCGGCGCACCCCGTTTCGCATCGTCCTCGAAGTGATCCGCGAGCCCATGCTGGCTCTGCTCCTCGGCGGCGGCGCGGTCTACCTCGTCCTCGGCGACCTCAAGGAGGCGCTGATCCTCATCGCCTTCGCCACCTTGTCGGTTTTGATCACCGTCATCCAGGAATCGAGGACGGAAAAGGTCCTCGAAGCTTTGCGTGACCTCACCAGCCCGCGGGCCCTGGTGATCCGCGACGGGGAGCGGAAGCGGATCGCCGGACGTGAGGTGGTGCGGGGCGACATCCTCGTCCTCGCGGAGGGCGATCGCGTGCCCGCCGACGGGCGTCTCATCGAGTGTCACGACGTTCAGTGCGACGAGTCGCTGCTCACCGGCGAATCGGTGCCGGTAAGGAAGGTCGTGGCGGCGGCAGGGGAGACGCCCGCGGCTCCACGTCCGGGTGGCGACGACCTGCCCTTCGTCTTTTCGGGCTCTCTGATCGTGCGCGGCACGGGGATCTGCGAGGTCGCGGCGATCGGCGCGCTCAGCGAGATCGGCAAGATCGGTCAGAGTCTCAGCACGCTCGACCTCGAGCCGCCTCGTCTGCAGGCCCAGACCCGCCACATCGTCCGGGTCTTCGGGACGGTGGGACTCGGAGTGAGCGTCCTCGCCGTGATCCTCTACGGGACGCTGCGCGGCTCATGGCTCGACGCCGTGCTCGCGGGCATAGCTCTCGGCATGTCGATGCTGCCCGAAGAGTTCCCCGTGGTCCTTACCGTCTTCATGGCGATGGGGGCGTGGCGCATCTCGCAGGCTCGCGTACTCACGCGACGGGCGGCGGCGATCGAGACCCTCGGCTCCGCCACCGTGCTGTGCACCGACAAGACGGGAACGCTGACCCAGAACAAGATGAGCGTCGCCGAGCTGCGTCTGATGAACGGCGAGGTCTTCCAGCCGGCCGTGGCGGGGCCGGGCGCCCTGCCGGAGGCGTTTCGCCCGGTTGCGCAGTTCGGGATCCTCGCCAGCGCGGCGGAACCGAGCGATCCGATGGAGAAGGCGTTCCACGCTCTCGGCGGTGAAAGGCTAGCGGGCATCGAGCCCGTCATCCCCAAGGGCTCGAAGCTCGTTCGCGAATACGCGCTCCGCCCCGACCTTCTCGCCATGACCCACGTTTGGGAAGGCGCGCCGGCGACCGGCCTCACCATCGCCGCCAAGGGCGCTCCCGAGGCGATCGCTGATCTGTGCCATCTGAACGAAACCGATCGCGCTTCCCTCGCGAAGGCGGTGGATCCGATCGCGGCTGCGGGCATGCGGGTTCTCGCGGTGGCGAAGGGCGCGTTCAAGGGCGCCGCTTTGCCGGAGTCGCAGCACGACCTCGAGTTCGAAATGCTTGGCCTCGTTGGTCTCGCCGATCCCCTCCGGCCCGGTGTTGTCGAAGCGGTGGCGGCGTGCCGATCCGCGGGCATCAAGGTGCTGATGATCACCGGCGACTACCCGGCGACCGCGCGGGCGATCGGCGCGGCCGCAGGGCTTACCGTCGATGAAGTCCTCACCGGCGAGGACCTCGCAAAACTGAGCGAGACCGAACTTGCCGTGCGCCTCCAAACCGCCACGGTCTTCGCGCGAACCATGCCCGAACAGAAACTCCGGATCGTCCAGGCCCTCAAGGCGAACCGCGAGGTCGTAGCGATGACCGGCGACGGCGTCAACGACGCGCCCTCGCTCAAGGCCGCGAACATCGGAATCGCCATGGGCGGCCGGGGAACCGACGTGGCTCGCGAGGCCTCCTCCATCGTGCTCCTCGACGACGATTTCGGCTCGATCGTTAAGGCTGTTCAGCTCGGGCGGCGCATCTACGACAACCTCCGCAAGGCCATGGGCTTCATCTTCGCCGTGCATGTCCCGATCGCCGGCCTGGCGCTCCTGCCTCTGCCCTTCGGTCTGCCCATCATCTTCGGGCCGGTCCATATCGCCCTTCTCGAAATGGTGATCGACCCCGTCTGCTCGCTGGTGTTCGAGGCGGAGTCGGAGGAGCAGGACATCATGAAGAGGAAGCCGCGCGACCCCGAGGCTCCTCTTTTCGGGCGCCCCCTGATCGTCTGGAGCGTGATGCAGGGCGTGCTCGCCTTCCTCATCGTGGCTGGGATCTATGTCGCCACGCTCAATCGCGGCGTGCCGGCGAACGAGGTGCGCGCTCTCGTCTTCTTCTCGCTGGTCCTCAACATCGTGGCCCTGATCTTCGTGAACCGTTCGTCTTCGGCATCCATGGTCGCCGCGATCACGCGGCCAAACGCCGCTCTCGTGAAAGTCCTGCTCGCGGTGGGCCTGATGCTGGCGACGACCCTGCTGTGGCCGTGGGCGACGTCTCTTCTTCGTTTCGGCTCGTTCAGCGCTCAGGACTTCGCCGTGTCCCTCGCGTCCGGAGTCCTGCTGTTCATCGCCCTCGAGCTTGCGAAGCCGGTCTGGCGACGGCTTCAGCCGGCCTGACCCGCGCTATCGTGCCGCGATGATGATCCTCGCGCTGGCCCTGCTTGCAAACCTGGAAGACGGAGACGCGTCGGTTCGCGCCGCTCGCGCGCGGCACAACGAGGCCATCGTCAAGAGGGATGCCGCCGCGATCGGCCGACTGCTGGCGCCTGGTTATCACATCGTCACGGGCCGGAGCGACCAGAGCCACGGCGCCGCATCGGAACAGGAGAAGTGGAAGGAGCGCTTCGCCGCCGATCCAACCGTCCGCTACCTTCGGACGCCTCGCGAGATTCGAGTGAACGAGGTGTGGGGCCTTGCCGAGGAGTCGGGAGACTGGGCGGGGAGCTACACCACCGCGGGAAACTCGGCGAAGGCCTCAGGGGTCTATTCGGCGAAATGGCAGCGGACCGTCGACGGGCGGTGGCTTTTGCAGGCCGAGGTCTTCACCACGTTGAGATGCGAGGGGCCCGTGGCCGCGTGTGTTCCGCCCGAGCCCATCGACGCGATGGCCGCGCCCACGATAAGAGCCCAGGAGCGATCGATGGTGTCGAAGCTCAAAGTGACCGTCCTTTCGACGATGCTCGCGGGCGGCCTTGCGGGTGTGGGTGAGTGGGGCTTCGCCGCACTCGTGGAGGCCGACGGGCGGCGGCTTTTGATCGATACTGGCGCGCGTCCCGAGACGGTCCTCCAAAACGCCGCGGAACTCGGAATCGACCTCTCCGATGTCACCGACCTCGTGATCACGCACAACCACGCAGATCACACCGGCGGCCTGCTGACCCTGCGCCGCGAACTTCGCGCGAAGAACCCGACCGCACTTTCACGCGCCCACGTCGGGGCTTCGATCTTCGAACCGCGCGTGCAGCCGAATGGCCGCGACACGAACGGCCTGCTGCCGATAAAGGCCGCCTACGAGGCGCTTGGTGGGGCCTTCGTGGTTCACGAGCGTCCCACATCGCTGATGCCCGGGGTGTGGCTCACCGGGCCGATCCCCCGCGTCCACGCGGAGCGCAACTGGAGCGGTTCCTTGAAAGTGCGTCGCGGCGACGAACTCCTCGAAGACACCGTCGCCGAGGATTCGGCGATCGTCATGGAAACCGCTGAAGGTCTGGTCGTCATCACGGGCTGCGGTCACGCCGGCGTCGTCAACACCGTTCAATACGCGCGCAAGTCGCTGGCGATGGCCCCCGTGCACGCCGTGATCGGTGGTCTGCACCTTTTCGGCGCCACCGACGAACAACTCGCGTGGACAGCAGCGAAAC
>JANNJB010000151.1:0-1880 GCA_031405615.1 Vicinamibacteria bacterium
TCACGTCCCCGGCCTTGAGCGCGGCGTCGTAGGCGCGGATCCGGTCGGAGTTCTCCTTGAGATCGAAGGGGACGTCCCGGTCGAACCTCAGATCCACACCCTTGTGGCTCGCGGGCATGTCGACTCGAATCGCGACCTGACGGCCCATGAAGGCGTTCTTGAGGGCGGTTTCATTCTGGGCCAGCGCGGGGCTTGCCAAAACAAGCAAAGCGAGCGATGCGGCCTTGGTGGGCAGGGTCATCATGATCGGGGTCTCCTGGAGTCGAAGCGTCAGTCGCCGAGGGTGGCGCCCAGATTCAGCGCCGACGCGGGATTATCCGCCGAAACGATCTTCGATTGTCCATCCTGAGCCGTCACGTTCTCGTAGACGCCGGTTTCGCGCCGGACCAGCTTGCTGAAGCCCATGTTCTTGAGGGCCACATCGCCCTTCGGAAACGACAAGGCGGGGGCGTGCACGACCAGTTCCACCAGCGCGTCGTCGGGCGTTCCCCGCGGGCCGATCATGGCCTTCTCGCACAACTCGCCCCAGGTCTTGATCCGCTCGTTGACGCCGTGGCGGACCTCGACAATGAAATCGTTATCGGGACAGTGGTAGTCGTACCTTGGCATGATGCAGTTCCGTGACTCCCCCAATTATCGCTCAGCCCTCCCTCCAAGACCCAGCCTTGACCGCTGATGTCGTGATCGTGGGTGGGGGCGCAGCCGGACTTGCCGCCGGGATCTTCGCCGCAAGGGCGGCGGCGCAGCGAATTCTCATCGTCGACGGCGCCCGCACCCTCGGCGCCAAGATCCTCGTGTCGGGTGGATCCCGCTGCAACGTCACGAACACCCACGTGGAGGCTTCGGATTTCTGGCGCGCCGGGTCCGCTTTCGTCCGCCAGGTCCTGAAGGCCCTGCCCGTTTCCCAGACCGTCGCCTTCTTCGAAGAGATCGGGGTGGCCCTCAAGGAGGAGCCGCTCGGGAAACTGTTCCCGGTGACCAACAAGTCGAGGACCGTCCTCGATGCCCTCCTCGCCGAAGCCCGACGACTGAACGTCGACATCCGCACGTCGTGCCGCGCAACCGGTTTGAAGCAGGACGGGCCCGGCTGGGTTCTCGAAACGTCGGGCGGTTCGATCGCCGCGCCGCGCGTGGTTCTGGCCGCCGGCGGACTCTCCCTTCCGAAGACGGGGAGCGACGGCTTCGGCTACGAACTCGCGAGAGCGCATGGACACACGATCGTCACTCCCGTGCCGGCTCTCGAGCCGATGATTCTCGGCGGCGATTTCCACGCACCCCTGAGCGGCATCGCGCACGACGCCGCGATTCGGATCTCACGCCCCGGAGAGAAGCCGGTGGACATCAGGGGATCGCTGCTTTGGACCCACTTCGGCATCAGCGGGCCGCTGGCCCTGAACGCGTCGAGGTTCATGCGCAGGGCCAAGGCCGAGGGCGCTCCCCTGGCCATGCGCCTCTCATTCGTCCCTGGACGCTCCGCCGACGAAGTGGACCGGCATCTGATCGCCGCAACTCGGGACCGGCCGCAGCACAACACGTCCACGGAAATCGCGCAGGCGTTTGGACTCGCCCAGGCGGTGGCTCTTCGCCTCGTCGAAACCGTCCTCGGACGAGACGAGGCCCTGAGGCGGCTGACCCGCGAACAACGTCGCGCCCTTGTCCTTGCGCTCACCGCGTCCCCGCTCGAAGTCGTCGATGGGCGCGGTTACAACTTCGCCGAAGTCACGTCCGGCGGCGTCTCACTCGACGAAGTGAATCCGAAGACCATGGAATCAAGACTTCGCCCCGGCCTCTATTTCGTCGGCGAGATCCTCGACGTCGATGGCCGGATCGGCGGTTTCAACTTCCAATGGGCCTGGTCAACCGGCAAAGTCGCCGGGGAG
>JANNJB010000152.1:0-6832 GCA_031405615.1 Vicinamibacteria bacterium
GCCGCGCCACCGAGCCCCTTGAAGTGGCCAAGAAGAATGACCAAACCGAGCCCGGAGTTCCGAATGCCGGTTTCGAACGTGAAGGCCCGCTGCGCCGCGTCCGGCAACCCCGCTACCCGCGCCGCGCCGTAACCGAGGGCCAGCGCCATCGCATCTTGAATCACCAGTACGGGAAAAATGAACCAGCCCGCCTGGGCGAGCGGAGAGCCGTTGGTGATCAGGGCGCCCACGATGAAGCCGCCAAGCGCGAGCAGCGAGAGGGTGTGCAGCGGCTTCCTGATTCGCACGGCCACGGGCGACATTCGCTCCGCCATGAAGAGCCCGGCGGCCAGCGGGAACCCAAGGGTGAACGCGGTTTCGGACAGGAAGGCCCAGCGGTCGAGGCCGATCGCGCTGAGCAGGTGCGAGGTGCGCGGATGCAGTCCGGCCCAGAACATGATGTTGAAGGGAGTGGTGAGCACCGCGAGGGCGCTCGACACCGCGGTCAGCGAAACCGACAGTGCCGCATCGCCACGCGCCGCCTGAGTGAGGACGTTCGAAGCATTTCCTCCGGGGCATGCCGCGACCACCATCATCCCCAGCGCGATGCTCGCCGTGGGTGCGATGGCGAAGGTGAGGAGAAAGGTGAGTGCGGGCAGTGCGATCACCTGCAACGCGGTGCCGAAGAGGATGATGCCGGGGCGGCGGAGCACTCGCCGGAAGTCATCGAGGGAGAGGCCGAGGCCGACGCTGAACATCATCATCGCGAGGATGATCGAGAGACCGGACCGCGCACTCGCGTCGAGATTGAGCGTGACGTCGTCGAGTCCGGGAGCCATGACCGGGGGATCCTAGCTGGTAAAGAAAAAGGCCGGACCCGAAGCGGGGATATCCGCATCGAGCCCGGCCGCTAAGACCACTGCGCGATCACGCGAATGGACTGGCAACCCGCGCTCGTTTCGCTTACGCTCGAGCCCACATGATTCCAGCGGTACTGGCGACAGCTATCGGCGCGCTCCAACCAGTGCCCTGCGAATTGGGGCTTCCTGCCGGCTTCGAGGAACAACACGGCGTCCAGTGCGGCTGGGTGAGCGTCCCGCTGCGGCATGGTGCCCGCGACGGCAAGTCCATCCGTTTGTGGACCGCCCGCGTCAAGGCGACCGGCGCCGCCCGCGGCGACGACTCGATCATCTACATCAATGGTGGACCGGGTATCGCGACCGTCGAGAGCATCGTGCCGGGTCTCGGCGACAGCAAGCCTTTGGCGACGCTCCGCCGGGGCCGTGACCTGATCGTTTTCGACCAAAGGGGATCGGGACGATCGGAACGGTCCCTATGCCCGGAACTGGCAAAGAATCTCAACGCGATCGAGGCGCAGGGCCTGGACGCGGCCGCCGAGGACACGCGCAGCCGCGCAGCCTACCAACAGTGTCGAGCAGAGCTTGAGCGCATGGGCGCGGACCTCGAGGCCTATACGACGCGAGCAACCGTGCACGACATGGAAAACTTGCGACGGGCGTTCAAGGTGGACAAGTGGAACCTCGTGTCCATTTCCTACGGTTCGCTCGTGGCGCTCGACGCCATGCGCATGTATCCGCAATCGATACGATCGGCTGTCCTCAATTCACCGTATCCGCCCAACAGCGTCACCTGGGCCGAACAGGCGTCCAGCGCGGCGGCGGCCTACGCAGCCATCGATCGACAATGCTCGGCGCAACCTGCTTGCCGCGATCGGTTCGGCCCGCTGGTGCCAAAGCTGGAAGCGACGCTAACTCGCCTCGAACAATCTCCCGTGAAGGACGGAGAAAAACTGATCACCGGACGTCGGCTGGCAAAAGCGCTATGGCCGATCGCAGTGCGGTCCAGCACCGTGCGGTTTGTGCCACTTGCAATCGAGCGGGCGCACGCCGGCGACGAAGCGACCATCAGGAAAATGGTCGGAATGTTTGCCGACGGTGACAGCTTCGGAGGCTACTCTCCAGCCCAGGGCATCGCCATCAGTTGTCATGAAGGCGGCAGGACGACGGAGTGGTACGTCCGCGCGCGCGCCCTGTACCCGGCGCTCGTGTCCGCGTCGCCGGACGACGGCTGGGACCGGATGTGCGCAGTCTTCCGGCCCGGCTATGCGGACCCATCCTTTTTCGCACCGGTGGCCAGCGACATTCCGACCCTGATCTACGCCGGCACGCTGGATCCCGCCACGCCGACGATCGATGCCTACCAGGCGATGCGCTTCCTGACGCGGGCAACCCTTGTTGAAGTTGCCGGGGCCTCGCACGGACCCATGGGTGTCGACGAATGTACGCGCGGGATCGCCGCGGCGTTTCTCGCCAACCCGATGCTTCCGCCCGATCGCGGCTGCATCGGAAAGCGGGAGCCGATCGCCTTCGCGACCGAGGGGCTGGAAGAATTGCTAACCCCCAAGGTTCGCTGATTCCGACCCCAAACCCGTTGCCGGTCAGGAGCGGACATGGGCAAGCTCGCCGATATCCGCACTTGTGAGCCGCCTTCCACGAGCCGACCGGAAGAAGGCGTACGCGGATGGAACGGTCGCGGTCGATATGGATCCGCTTTCACTGCTGTGCCGGCTGGCCACCAGGGTGCCCCCGCCGCGGTTCCACACGGTCCACTACGCGGGGTTACTCGCCGCAGCGAGTCCATGGCGCACGAGCGTCACCCCGCCTTTGCCCCCGACCGCGGAGGATGTGCGCGAAGCCTGCCCTTGGGGCACGAGCCCGAGAAGCGGGTACGCGAGAGCGGATATCGCCCCTGAGCCGAACTCTTGCAGCGCACATTCGCGGTGGGCGTTCTCACTTGCCCCAGTCGCCAGGGGCGGATGAGGCTGCTCGCGGTGGTGAAGAACCCCGTGAGCATCGCCCGCTATCTGGCTGCGGCGGGCGAGCTCACCGACGTGCCGGACCGCGCGCCTGGTCGCGGCCCGCCCTACTGGAAGAGCCAAGTGCTCCGGCGACAGGCGCTCGATGACGCGGGCGAGGGCAGGGGCAACGGCAGCAAAGGCGACGAGGCGGCGGTGAAGGAAGAAGTAGGCGGCATGATTGGTTCCGACCTTGCTGGAAAATCCCGATAGGGGTACTTCCGGGATTCCGGACTGCTGCATCGCCCTCTGGCAATCTTGTTCAGGATCGGATCGCGAGCAGTTCGGGCGGCTCCGGCGGCGCGCCGCCGGAGCGCGGTCAGGGTAATCCGTCTGGTATCGTCGGCAGTACCGTATGAGTGAACCGCGGATCGTCCTTGACACCAACGTCCTCGTCGCGGGCCTGCGATCACGACGAGGCGCATCGTTTCGCCTCCTTTCCGAGGTCGGTCGTGGAGGTTTTGAGATTGCTCTCTCGGTTCCGCTGGTCCTTGAGTACGAGGACGTATTGCTCCGACAACGTAAGGCCACCGGCCTCAGTACCGCAGACATAGATGCCATCGTGAACTACCTGTGTTCCGTGGGGATTCTGCAGCGCGTCTTCTACCTGTGGCGTCCGCAGCTTCCTGACCCTGGAGACGACTTCGTGCTGGAACTCGCCGTCGCGGCTTCGTGCGGGACCGTCGTGACCCACAACATCCGCGATTTCCAGGGCGCAGCGCGGTTCGGAATCAAGGTCATGACACCCTTCGCCTTTCTTCGTCAGATTGGAGTCTTTCCATGAGCACGCTCAGTCTTCGCCTCCCAAACTCTCTTCATCGGCAGTTGAAGGAAATCTCCGGCCGTGAGGGTGTATCCATCAATCAGTTCGTCGCGTCCGCCGCAGGCGAGAAGGTCGCGGCCCTCCTGACCGCGGACTACCTGCAGGAGCGGGCGGCACTCGGCAAGCGCGCCGCGTTCGACGCTGTTCTTCGTCGGGTGCCAAACGTGGTCCCCGACGCGGAGGATCAACTCCCCGCCGAGGGCAAAGGGTCGAAGAGTCGACGACGCGCGGGTCCGGCAGCCATTCAGAAGCTACGGAAGACCAACCGCTAAACGGCGCAGATTGCTTCCTCGGGCTCCTCGGTCGGCCTCGTCGCAATGACGAAGGAGGCGAGCAAGCCCTCCTCGCTTGCGACCGTTGCCCTAGCTGGTAAAGAAAAAGGCCGGGCCCGAAGCGGGAACGTTCGCGTCGAGCCCGGCCGAAGCGCGGAGGAGCCCGCTTACTGCTGCTCTTCCTCGGGCGGTCGCCGGCCACCACCGCCAGGGCCTCCGCCCTGAACACTGATCCGCCCGATGCCCGCTTCAAGCAGCATCTTGTTGAGCGCGGGAACGTCGGTCATCACGATGCCGCGAACGGTTTCCGAGAATTCGGCCAGGATCTTCTGGCCGCGCTCGAACGCCGCCTTCTGAGCCGCGGTGGGCGCTTCAGTCATGCCGCCGCCAAAGCCGCCGAAGCCGAACCCGATCCTCTGTTGGATCGTCTGGGGCGCATCGGCAAGCGGCGCGCCGGCGAAGCCCGGAGGTTCGGCCGGGGCCTCCCGTCCGCCGAGTTCTTCGACCTTGTCGAGAAGAGTCTGAAGCGCTTTGGTGAGCGACTCCGGCGTTCGAGGGTTGCGCCCGATCTGCGTCTTCACCTCGCGGAGCTGCGTGCCGACCTGGGTGATCGTGCGCGTGCCCATCTGCAGCTGCGGGGCCTGGCGCGCCATCGCCATCTGCATGTCGTACCAGGCCTTCCGGTCGGCTTCGCTCAGCTGGATGCGCGGGTCCTCTTCGACCGTGATGGGCTGCGCGTCGGTTGCGTGCGTGCCCGCCGTGACCTTCACGGTGTACTGGCCCGGAGGCACGAGCGGGCCGCGCGGTCCGCCGCCGCCGAATCCCCCCCCGCCCCCCCCGCCGCCGCCGAAGCCGCCGCCGCCCTCGGGAGCCGGGGGAGGGGTGTGCCGAAGATCCCACATCACGCGATTGACGCCAGCAGTCTTCGTGCCCACGATGTCGCGAACCTTGGCGCCCGAGGCATCCGAGATTGTGATGGTGACCGTGTCCTTCTCGCCCCCCGCGTCCTTCAGCCAGTACTGGATTGCCGCGCCCTCGGGAGGGTTGGGGCCGTAAAACGGCTGGTGTCCGTTACCCGCGCCAACGCTCGCGATGCGCCACTGGGTTCCGGTCTTGTTCTCAAAGAGGTGTAGCGGTTTGGCGGCGACGCTCTCACTCATTCCCGCAAGCGCCGCGATGTTGTCGAGGATCCACACGCTGCGCCCGTGGGTCGCGAGAATCAGGTCGTTCTCGTTCTGGTGGATGAAGATGTCGTCCACAGGAACGGTCGGCAGGCCGCTCTTGACCTTGAGCCACGACCCGCCGCGGTTGAAGGAGGCCCAGAGTCCCATCTCGGCGCCCACGAAAAGCGCATCGGGATTCTTCGGATGCTCACGAAGCACGCTCACCGTGCCGCCCGCGGGGAGGTTCGCGGTGACGTTCTTCCAGGTCGCGCCGAAGTCAGGCGTGAAATAAGCGTAGGGCTTGAAGTCGTCGGCGCGATGCCCGTCGAACGTCACGTACGCAGCTCCTGCGTTCGTCCGGCTCGGCTCGATTCGGCTCACGTAGGTTCCTTTCGGAACGCCCGGAACCCTGTCGGTGAGTTTCGTCCACGTCTTGCCCAAGTCCTGGGTGACGTGGAGATTTCCGTCGTCGGCGCCGTACCAGAGGACGTCAGCCTTGAGCGGCGACTGAGCGATGGTGGTCGCGGTGCCCCAGTGGACGACGCCGTCGTTCCTGGACATGAACTCCTTCGCAGTCTTGCCGAAGATCGTCTTCTCGTCGCGTTTCTCGTTGTTGGTGAGGTCGCCCGAGATTTCGGTCCACGAATCGCCGCGGTCCTTCGACATGAAGACCTTGTTGCCGCCGTAGAAGACCGTGTTGTGATCAAAGGCGGAAACCAGGATGGGGGAGTTCCAGTTGAAGCGATAACGCTCGGTGGGATCTGCCGGGGCGGGTCGGATCGATTTGCGCTCCAGGCTCTTCAAGTTCACGCGGGAGATGTTGCCGTCCTGGCTCTCGGTGTAAACGGTCGTTGGATCGACGGGGTCGATCACGCAAAAGAAACCGTCGCCGCCGCCGATGGTCTTCCAGTCGCTGAGCTGGATGCCTTCGCGAACGAGCGTGCGCGAAGGGCCGTGCCAGGTACCGTTGTCCTGAAGGCCGCCGCAGACGTTGTAGGGCTTCTGGTTATCGGCGTTGACCTCATAGAACTGCCCGAGCGGCACACCGTTCAGGTGGTCCCAGGTCCGGCCGCGGTCGTAGCTCTGGTGAATACCGCCGTCCGAACCGTTGATCACGTGGTTCGAGTTCGCGGGGTTGATCCAGAGGGCGTGATAGTCGCCGTGGATCCGCTGCACCAGATTCTGCCGCCACGTCCGGCCGCCATCCTCGGAGTTGTACATCTGGGCGCCGAGCACCCAGATGCGCTGATCGTTGTTCGGGTCGATGTGGATCTTGCTGTAGTACGAGGGGCGCGGATTGCTGTTGGAGAGCTTCGTCCATGTCTCACCCTTGTCCTCGGAGCGGTAGACGCCGAACTCGGTGCGGTGCTCGATGAGCGCCATCACGATCCGCGGGTCGCGCCGGTAGACGGTAACGCCGATGCGCCCCATGTCACCCTCGCTCGGCAGGCCGTTCGCCAGCTTCTTCCAGGTGGCGCCGCCGTCGGTGGTCTTGAAGAGTCCGCCGCCGGGCCCGCCGCCGCTGTAGCCGAATGGAGTCCGACGACGCTGATACGAACCGGCATAGAGCGTGTTCGGGCTTTCGGGGTCCATCGCGATATCGATCACGCCGGTGTCTTCATCGAGGAACTTGACGTTCGTCCACGTCCGGCCGCCGTCCGTGGTCTTGTAGACCCCGCGCTCCTTGTTCGGGCCGTAAAGACGACCCACCGCGGCGACG
>JANNJB010000153.1:0-3416 GCA_031405615.1 Vicinamibacteria bacterium
CGCTCTTCCACCTGCTTGTCGCGGTAGATGTGGATGCGCATGGCTTCCCACTCGGTGACGCGATCCTGGCCGGTGTCGGGAATGTCGCGGCCATCGAGGCGCTTCAGAAGGGAAGTCAGCTCGAGATATCCCTCGGGCATGCGCGTGCTCCACCAGGCTCCCCCGCCGCTGGCCACCAGGGTTACGCGATCTCCCTCGCGCGTGCCGTTCTTCAAGAACTGGTCGATCGCGGCCTTGGCGCGGTTCGCCTGGAAGGGGTGCAGATGGATGTCGTCGAAGACGATGACGAAAGTGCGGCCGGAGCGGACCTCGGCGCCCTGGTTGGTGGAGATTCGTCGCGTGGGCTTGGCAGCCGTGGGCGGCGCGGGCGGCAGGACCACCGCTTCAAAGCTAGTGATCTCCTGCGGTTTGCCGTCCTCGAAGACCTTGAACGCATCCCGGGTCAGGTTCTCGATGGGAACGTTCTTCTTGTCGGTGACCACTGCGTCCACGGTGACGAGTTCCACGGTCGTTGGGAATTGAATGGAAGGAGCGACCGGGGTGGGCGTGGGCTGCGGGGTCGCGCCCTGCGCGGAGGCGAAAGCGCTAATGCCCAGGATCAGGGCGGCTCCAATGGCGCTTCGGGTATCGGACAACTTCATAAGGTCTTCACACTCCAGTTACATCCACTAAGACGTCCCCGTCCTGAACGGAGACGGAAAAAGATCGAACGTTGAACCCCGGGGCATTCAAACAAGTCCCGGTGGTCACGTCGTACTGCCAGTCATGCCACGGGCAGAAAACGACGCTGCCTGAGACGAAACCTTCGGCCAAAGGGCCGGCCCGATGCGCACATTTGTTCTCAACGGCATGGAACACGCCGCCCACGTTGAAAAGAGCGACGTTGATTCCCCCCAGCATGACACTGGTGGCCTGTCCGGGCGCAAGTTCGTCCGCACGAAGGGCTTTCACCGCTGTATTTTAGGGGGTTCCGCCCGGTTCGCCGGAAAAGGGCGGCACAGGCGTCCGGAAGCCGCCCCGCGGCGTACCCGTGGTCGTGGTCGTGGTCGTTCTCGTCCGTCTCTGCAGACACAGGGGCCCTCGGCGTCGGGCGCCATTGCGTGGCGAGACGTTAACGGCGGCGAAGACCAACGAGCATCTGAACGATGCGCGTGATCTTGTGCTTCGCGGCCGTCGCGTCGGGCGAGGTCACGTGGCCGAGTGCCCGCAGGATATCGATGGCGGCGGCGCACTCCATCGCGGAGCCCTGAGCAATCGAGAAGAAATGATGGCGATCCCGGCGGGTGCGTCGAGCGCAGCCCCCTCACCCCTGAGATGTAGCAACCGACGTGACCGCCGCATCCGCCGCGGTGCCTCGGGGCGTCGTCCGCGTACTCGTCGTTGCGTGAACGTCCTCGTCCGTTGCGTCGCGAGCATCGCGGCGGTGAGACCGAGGATCGCTTCGCTCCCCGCAACGACCCCCCGGTCGCTCGCGATGACGGAGGGTCGTAAACGTACTCGTCGTACCGTGATCGTGCTCGGCCGTTGTCGCGGTCGTCGCGGCGGGAGACGGGAGTTCGCGCTAGGCCCCCGCCTGCGCGGGGGTGACGAGAGGTGCAACTGGCTTGGTCGTGGAAAGCATGCCGTTCACCTTCGTTTGTAGATTTTTCAGCGCCGAGCCGCATCTATCCCCACGCACATCTCGTTCCGGCGGCGGGCACAGGGCTTGCTCCATCACAGGAACGTCAGGAGAACCATGGGCACGATCAAAACCAAAGACGGCACTGAGATCTATTTCAAGGACTGGGGTGTCGGGCCCGCGGTGGTGTTCAGTCACGGCTGGCCGCTCAGCTCCGACAGCTGGGAAGCCCAGATGATGTTCCTGGCCTCGAAGGGCTACCGGTGCATTGCCCACGACCGCCGCGGACATGGCCGGTCGAGCCAGCCCTGGGACGGCAACGACATGGACACCTATGCCGACGACCTCGCCGAGCTGGTCGAAGACCTGCAACTGAAAGATGCCGCGCTCATCGGTTTTTCCGCGGGCGGTGGCGAGATCGCGCGATACGTGGGCCGGCACGGAACGGGGCGGGTCGCACAAATCGGTCTGATCGCCGCTGTGCCCCCTCTCATGCTCAAGACCGCGGCCAATCCCGGCGGCCTGCCCATGGACACGTTCGACCAAATCCGAAAAGGGTCGCTCGCGGATCGCTCCCAGCTCTATCGGGACATCGCGAGCGGCCCCTTCTTCGGGGCCAACCGGAAGGGCGCCAAGGTATCGCAGGGCATGATGGATTCGTTCTGGCTGCAGGGGATGCGCGCCGGGCACAAGAACACCTTCGACTGCATCAAGGCGTTCTCCGAGACCGATTTCACCGCTGACCTCAAGAAGTTCGATGTGCCGACGTTGATCGTTCACGGAGACGACGATCAGATCGTGCCCATCGCCGCGTCGGGTCTTCTCTCATCGACCATGATCGACGGGGCAATCCTGAAGATCTACGAAGGTGCGCCCCACGGTCTCGCCGATACCCACAAAGAGCGGCTCAACGCCGACCTGCTGGAATTCTTAAAGAAGAGGTGACAATGACGCTACCCACCGATCCGGTTTGCGGGATGGAAATCGTGGATCAAAACGCCGCGCCCCACTCCATCAACGAGGGCGACACCTACTACTTCTGCAACGAGGGGTGCAAAACCAAGTTCGATGAAGAGCCCGCGCGTTACGCGGCCCCGAACCCCGCAGTCTGAGAAGAACCCACCCTCTCCACCAGTCCTTCGTGAACGTACTTCGTCAGCGTGAACGTACTCAGCACAGAGGACGCCGGGGATTATCGGTGGCCGAATCTCCCCGAAACGTCATCGCGAGCGCACCGGCGTTTCGGCGACACGCGAAGCGATCCCCGACTGAACCTGTCATCCGCCGTCCCGAGGATTGCTTCGGGCCATCGCGAAACAGACGGCCCTCGCAATGACCGTGTCTCCGTCAACCAGCCGTGACGGGACGCTTTTCGATGCCCGTCACGTTCACCACCGCCGCAAGTCCGTGGCAGTGGCTGGCTGAGCCGATCCAGATCGGCGTCTTCGAGTCGACATCGCCCCGACGTAGTGCGTCGACGAGGTGGTCCCGCACCTTGAATATGGCCGAGACGGGAATGGTGCCCACACCGTAGGCGAGGTGCAGGCAGGGGAACACGAACGACTGCGGCGCTTTCGCGAGATCGGTGGCGAGGCTCCATGACTTCGGCCCGCGGGTGTGCGGACACAGGGCCGGCTCGATACACGCGGGCGGACACAGCCACTCCGCGTAGGACATCGCAAGATCGCCGGCTTTCGTCTCGCGCAGGACCGGGGGACGGGACGGGGGGTTGGAGAGGTCCAAGGTTCGCTTCAGGAACAGGCCATGCCGCGAGAGGTCCGCGGAAAGCCAGTCGAGG
>JANNJB010000154.1:0-5916 GCA_031405615.1 Vicinamibacteria bacterium
CTAGGCGAACTATCGGTTAATTTTGCCTCTCGTCATTGCGAGCCGGTTCACGGACCAAAGATCCGTGACTGGGGAGAGAAACCCCACATCGTCATCGCGAGCGCTGCGACGTTTTGCGGGAAGCGAAGCGATCCTCGGGGCTTGGTAGTTGTGGCCCGCGTGGCCCCGGCTGAAAAGGGCGCGCGTATTCTCGCACGCAAGGTGACGCTACGGCCAAGGCACCTGGGCGTTCCCCTCGTCTCCGTGGGCCGCATGGCGTCTCCTATGAACGGGCGGAGCTGCCGCTCCGCGAAGACCTAAAAGGAGCCTCGCGGCCGTCTGGTGGACAGGAGCCCCTTCTGCGGCGCAGGCTCCTAGAGACGTACACTTCGTCAGGTACAAATCATGAAGAATCTCTCCGCCATCGGTCTTGCTCTTTTCCTCACCACTACGGCCTCTGCTCAAACGGCGACCGCGCCACCCCTTCTCGACCGCGAGCTGTTCTTCGGGAATCCCGAGATCGCGGCGGCCCAGATCTCGCCCGATGGCCAGTATGTGGCGTTCCTCAAACCCTGGAAAGACACCCGCAACGTCTGGGTCAAGAAGACGAGCGAACCGTACGAAGCCGCGCGTCTCGTCACGGCCGAGACCAAGCGACCCATCCCCAACTTCTTCTGGACCCGCGACAGCCGCGCCCTGCTCTTCGTGCAGGACAAGGACGGGGATGAGAACTTCAACGTGTATGCCGTCGACCCTGCCAGCAAGCCTGAAGCGGGGAAGGACGCGCCCGCCGCGCGCAACATCACCGACGCCAAAGGGGCCCGGGCTTTCATCTACTCGGTGCCGAAGAGCGCGCCCGACACGATCTATGTGGGCCTGAACGATCGCGACGCCGCGTGGCACGACCTCTACAAGGTGTCGGTTGCCACCGGGAAACGCGAGTTGATGCGGAAGAACACCGAGAAAATCGCGGGCTGGGTGTTTGACCTCAGTGGCGCCCTCCGGCTGGCCATGCGCACGACCGACAACGGCGACACCGAGATCTTGCGCGTCGATGCCGAGGCGTTCACGAAGGTCTACTCGTGCACGGTGTTCGAGACCTGCGGACCCACCCGTTTTCACAAAGACGGAAAGCGCGTTTATCTCGAGACGAACAAGGGCGACAAGGACCTGACCGAACTGGTGCTGTTCGATCCTCTCACCAGCCGGGAAGAGCTGGTTGACCTGGACCCCTTGAAGCGGGTGGACTTCGGGCAGGCGGTCTTTTCCGAGGCCACCGACGAGCTGGTGGCCACCTCCTACCTGGACGATCGCTCCCGGGTCTACTTCCGGGATAAGGGGTTCGAGGCCGACTACAAGCTGTTGCAGTCGAAGCTCCCGGGCAAGGAAATCGCACTCGGCTCGTCCACCGCGGACGACAACCTCTGGTTCGTCACCGCCCTCAGTGACACCGACCCGGGCGAGCGGCTCCTGTTCGATCGGAAAACCAAAAAGATGATTCCGCAGTACAAGATGCGGGAACGCATTCCGCGCGAGCACATGGCGGCGATGAAGCCAGTGCGTTACCCCTCGTCGGACGGCCTCGAGATTCCTGCCTTCCTGACCTTGCCCAGGGGTGTCCCCGCGAAAGGGTTGCCCACCATCGTGGTGCCGCACGGCGGCCCGTGGGCGCGCGACGCCTGGGGCTTCAACAATCTCGCCCAGTTCCTCGCCAACCGCGGCTATGCGGTGTTGTCGCCGAACTTCCGCAGCTCTACGGGCTACGGAAAGAAGTTCTTGAACGCCGGAAACAAGCAGTGGGGCGACAAGATGCAGGACGACATCACCTGGGGCGTCAAATACCTCGTTGCCCAGGGCATCGCCGATCCGAAGCGGGTCGGCATCATGGGCGGCTCCTACGGCGGATACGCGACCCTCGCCGGTGTCGCCTTCACCCCCGATCTCTACGCGGCCGCGGTTTCGATCGTGGGCCCCTCGAATCTCATCACGCTCCTCGACTCCATCCCTCCCTACTGGGAGGCGGGCCGCATCAGCTTCCACGAACGCATGGGCAACCCGAAGACCCCCGAGGGCAAAGCCCAGCTCGAGCGGCAGTCGCCGCTCAACTCCGCGCAGAAGATCAAGACGCCGCTCATGGTGGTCCAAGGCGCCAACGACCCTCGCGTGAAGAAGGCGGAGTCGGAACAGATCGTGATCGCCCTGCGCGACCGCGGCTTCCCGGTGGAGTACCTCATGGCGCCCGACGAGGGCCACGGCTTCCAGCGCCCGGTGAACAACATGGCCCTGTGGGCGGCGAGCGAAGCCTTCTTCGCGAAGCATCTGGGCGGCCGAGCGCAGAAGGACATGACCCCCGAGGTTGGCAAACGCCTCGGCGAGATCACCGTGGATCCGAAGACCGTGGTTCTCGCGAAGGTGATCGATGCGAAGTCGGTGGGCGCGCCGAAACCGGAGATGGATCTGGTCGCGGGGACGTCCGCGTATCAGGCGACCATCGCAATGGGCCCGCAGAACATGGCGATGTCGATCAACCGCGTGATTAAAGATGATGGCGGGGTCTGGGTGATCACGGAAAGCGCGAAGATGCCGATGGGCGAGGCGACTGATGAGGCGGTGGTCGAGAAGGGCACTCTGCTCGTGAAGAAGCGCACGATTCGACAGGGCCCGGTGGCGATCGATCTCGTCTTCGATGACGCGAAGGCTACGGGCAAGATGTCGATGGGCGGCCAGGAGCGGCCGGTGTCGGTGGATCTGGGCGGCCCGCTCTTCGCGGACGGCGCGGGCGCCAACGACGTTTTGGCGCGTCTGCCGCTTGCCGCCGGCTACTCCGCGACGTTCCGCAATCTCGACGTTCAGAAGCAGAAGGTCGGGTTGAAGCAGATCAAGGTCGTTGGCTCCGAGTCCATCACCGTGCCCGCGGGCACGTTTGAAACCTGGAAGGCCGAGGTGTCATCGGCCGAAGGTGAGCCTGGCGTCACCACGCTGTGGATCGACACCAGGTCCCGCCGCGTGGTGAAGATCCTCTCGACCCGTCCCCAGGGCACGATCACCGCGGAATTGCAGCCGTAACGATCCGGCGGGCGGCCGCAGGCCGCCCCTACATTCTCGCGCGAGTCCATTCTGACGGCACATCGACGTACGAACGATCCAGCTTCGCGGTGGAATCGACGCCGAGGAGCTTGAGCGTGCGGACGAGGTCGGTCCGCAGGATATCGATCGCGCGAGTAACGCCGGTCTCGCCTGCAGCTGCGAGGCCGTAGGCGTAGGCGCGGCCGATGAGGACGTCGCGGGCGCCGAGGCAAAGGGCTTTTACGATGTCCGTTCCGGCGCGGATGCCGCCGTCCATCAAAACTTCGATCTGACCGTTCACCGCGGCCACGATCTCCGGAAGCACGCGAATCGTCGGAGCCACGGTGTCGAGCTGACGGCCGCCGTGGTTCGAAACCACCACCGCGGAAGCGCCCTCGTCGATGGCGCGCCGGGCATCGTCCCCGATGTGAACGCCCTTGACCACAATCGGCCCCTTCCACGCCTCGCGGATCCAAGCCAGATCGCTCCACGACACCATCGACTGCTCGAGCGCCGCGCCCACGTCCGCGTAACCCATCGGCCCATCCTTCAAGACGATGTTGGGAAAATTCATGAGGCCGCCGTCGAGCAGCCACTCGACCAGCCAGCGCGGCCGGGTCAGGATCTGGCCGACGTAGGGGAACATCACGAACGGGTTGTGGGTGAGCAGCTCCTTGGTGCCGTTCCGTGGATCGCGCTCGCGCATCCCCGCGACCGGCGTGTCGATCGTTACCACGAGTGCGGTGTAGCCCGCGGCCCTGGCCCGCTCCATCGCGGCTCGGGCGACATCGTGTCCGCCCACGAGGTAGAGCTGATACCACGCCGGTCCGGTGGTCGCGGCCTTGACGTCTTCGAGGCGGCACCCCGACAGGGTCGAGAGCGCGTACGCCGTGCCTGCCTTGCCCGCGGCGCGGGCCGCGGCCTCTTCGCCACGCGGATAGAACATCCGGCTGCTTCCCACCGGAGCCAGGATGAAGGGGACATCGAGCTTCGCGCCGAGCACGGTCGTGGAAAGATCACAGCTCGCGGTCGCCACCGCGCAGCGCGGCCGGAAGAGCACTTCATCGAACGCCGCGCAGTTATCGCGGAGCGTGATCTCGCGGTCGGCGCCGCCATCGATGTAGTCGAAGGTCATGCGCGGTAGACGGCTCTTCGCGATTCGGCGCAGGTCGGCGATGTTGATGGCGTGGGGGGAGGCGACGGATCGGGCCATGGTGAGCGGGAGGGTAAACGAAATCGCCGCCGGTTTGGTCCGCAGCCGCAATCCGGAAGAGACTGCGGG
The DNA here is from genome assembly GCA_031405615.1 of Vicinamibacteria bacterium. Taxonomy (GTDB): domain Bacteria; phylum Acidobacteriota; class Vicinamibacteria; order Fen-336; family JAGNNV01; genus JAGNNV01. Next base: position 4,328 of record JANNJB010000154.1, read on the forward strand.
AAAGGTTATTGATGACTCAGACACGACTCGCCGCTACCTCCCTCATTCTCCTCGCCGCTTCAAGTGTTCTGGCCCAGCCGCCGGCGCCGAGCCCGAGGCCGCAGCCACGCCCGCCCGCGATGCGGCCCGCCGTGGCGGGACCCACCGCCGGGGTCTCGACCGGGCATCCACTCACCACGGCCGCGGCGTTCGAGATTCTCCTCAAGGGCGGCAATGCCTTTGATGCGGGCGTGGCGTCGCTTCTCGTGGGAGGTGTGGTCGAGCAGGACCTCTATAGCCTCGGAGGTGAGGCGCTCGTTCTTGTCTACCCGGTGAAGGATAAGAAGGTCACGTCGATCGTCGGCCAGGGTTGGGCGCCGAAAGCGGTCGATGTGGATTGGTATTTGACGCGAGGCAAGACGCTGCAAGGCGCGGGACTCGACCCCGCGGTCGTGCCCGGCGCATTGCACGCGGCGCTCACGGTGCTCGAGAAGTGGGGAACGATGAGCTTCGCCGACGTTTCGCGCGCGGCGATTGGATACGCGGAGAACGGCTTTCCGATTCGCCTCAGCACGGCCAGCGGCATCGAACGACAGCTCGAGTTCTTCAAGCAGTGGCCGGACAATCAGCGGTACTGGCTCAAGGCCGACGGCTCGACGTACAAGCCGGGCGAGACGATCAAGCTACCGACGCTCGCAAAAACTCTCAAGCGAATGGTCGAGGCGGAGCGTCGCGCTCGCGGCAAGGGCAGGAATGCCGGAATCGTCGCCGCGCGCGATCGTTTCTACAAGGGCGACATAGCCAGGGAGATGGTGGCGTTTCTGCAGAAACATCAGGCGCCCTTCGATCTTTCCGACTTCGCGGAGTTCCATGCGCGCGTTGAAGACCCGGCGAAGACGACCTACCGCGGCTACACCGTCTACAAACATTCGTTCTCGAGCCAGGGCCCGGTGCTTCTGCAAGCCCTCAACATTCTCGAGACCTTCGATCTCAAAGGCATGGGGCACGACAGCGCCGACTACATCCACACCGTGACCGAAGCGATGAAGCACGCCTACGCCGATCGCGACACCTATTACGCCGATACCGCTTTCGTTCAGGTCCCGGCCGAGGGACTGCTTTCGAAGGAGTACGCGAAGGAACGCGCCGCGCTGATCGATCCGCGAGCGGCATCGCGGTCGTTCATCGCCGGTGATCCGCTCAAGTACGACTCGAAGGTGAAGGAATGGACCTACTCGAAGTTCAACATCGCCGACGGAACCCTCCCGGCTCCCTCAGCGCCTACCGCCCGGGTCGATGACGGCCTCTGGTCTGCTGGACTCGATTCGGCGGGCGTCTCGAAGGACACCACGCATATGGCCATCATCGACAAGGCGGGCAACGTCTTCGACGTGACTCCGTCGGGGGGATGGATCCCCGGGGCGGTGATCCTCGGCGAGACCGGTATCGGCATGAGCATTCGCGGCGAACAATTCTGGCTCGACAAGACCATGGCGAACCAGATCCGCCCGCGGGCGCGCCCCCGCTACACCCTCACTCCGAGCCTGGTCTTCAAAGGCGATACGCCGTTGATGGGCCTCGGCACTCCCGGCGGTGACAATCAGGATCAG
>JANNJB010000155.1:0-6291 GCA_031405615.1 Vicinamibacteria bacterium
TCCCAGGCGGTCGTTCGCCTGCAAAGCCCCGCGCTCACCCGGGAGGTGGTGACGGGGTCGCTCGGCGAGTTCAGCGTCGACCTGCCTGACGGCTCGTATGTCGCGAGCGTGCGCGGCTTCGATGTCGACGCCTCGCCCATCGTCATCGCGGGACGCGAGATGACCATCGCGATCTCCTTGCGGCCGGCCCGCATTCGCGAAGAGGTGGTGGTCTCCGCCACCCGTTCGCGGACCGCGGTTTCGTCCATCGGCATCTCCGCGAGCGTCCTCGAGTCGTCAGACCTCAAGGACCGACAGACCCTTCGTCTCACCGACATGCTCGCCGAACTGCCGGGCATGGCGGTCGCGACCACCGGCGGGGTCGGCGCCCAGTCGTCTCTGTTCATGCGCGGCGGCGAGTCGCGATTCGCCCGCGTCCTGATCGACGGCGTTCCCATCAACGAGCCCGGCGGTTTCTTCAACTTCGGCACGCTGCTCACCCCCGACGTCGAGCGCGTGGAGGTGGTGCGCGGGTCCTTCGGCACACTCTACGGTTCAGATGCTCTGGCCGGCGTCGTGGCCCTCGAGACGTTCACCCCGGTCGAGGGACGGAGGTTGCGCGGCGAAGTCGGGGGCGGGGATCTTGGTTCGAAGTCCTTTTCGGCCAGCGCCAGCGAGAAACGCGGAACCGTGTCGGGCTCGATTTCGGCGGGCCGCTCTGAAACCAACAACGAAGGGCCGAACGCGGACTTCGCTTCGAATCTCGTCGCCGCCCGCGTCGAGCGCCGAAGCGCCACGGGCGGCTCGGCCATGGGATCCTTCCGTCTCAACACCTCGGAGGGCGGGACTCCCGGCGCGACCGTTTTTGGCCGACCGGATCGTGACGCGCGCTACGAGCGGGATCTGCTCATCGCGACGGTCGCGTCGCAGTTCCGCATCGGCTTTCTGTCGCACTCCGCTCGTGTCGGCTTCAAGCGGGATGATCAGCTCTCGAGAAATCCCCTCAACTCAGGTTCCTTCCGGCCCTCGTATCGCGACCGCCGAGCGGCCTTCGATTCGTCGGATTTCCCGAATCCCTCGGGCTATGGCAACGCGACCGATCGTCTTTTCGGGACCTACGAGCTGCGCACCCAGGTCGGCTCGCACTCGATCACCGCCGGTGGAGACATCGAACGGGAGACTGGACGCCTCGGCAACGTGGGAGCCGCCGCCCTCTCCCCGCGGCGCGTCAGTTACGGCGCTTTTGCGCAGGACCAGGTAGCCCTGGGCGCGCGCGCCTTCGGAACCTTGAGCCTGCGCGCCGAACGAAACGGATCCACCGGGACGACGCTGGTGCCGCACGGATCGGTTGCCTGGATCGCCTCGCGCGACGCGGACTTCGACCTCACGTTGCGCGCGAGCGGCGGGGCCGGAATCAAGGCGCCGAGCTTCTTCGAAAGTTACGGCACGTCGTCCTTCGCTCTCGGCAATCCCGATCTCGAGCCCGAACGCGCGCGTACGTACGACGGGGGCGTCGATCTGCGATTCGGTGAGAGCTTCCGGGTTCAGGCCACCTACTTCCACCACCAGTACCTCGATCAGATCGCATACAAGATCGTGTCGTTCTCGCCGTTTGTCGGGACGTACGAGAACCTGGGCCAGACCCGGGCCACGGGCGTCGAATTCTCCTCGGAGTGGCGGCCCGGAACGTCGTTCCGTCTGGTCTCGAACTACACCTTCCAGGACACGGAGATCGTGACCAGCACCAGCACCGACCCGCTTCTCGCCGTGGGGAAGGAACTGCGCCGACGTCCGAGGCATCAGGGGTCGGTGACGGCGGAGGCGAGCCTCGCTCGCGGCACGCTCGCAGCGACGCTGCTGCGCGTCGGCCGGCGGGCGGACTCGGACTTCGTCGGGATCGGCCTCGTAGAGAACGCCGGGTTCACTCGCGTGGACCTGCGCGCGGCGTTCCGTCTGAACGCTCGGGCACGGATCCTCGCCGCGCTCGAGAACGCCTTCGACACCGACTATCAGGAAGTCCTGGGCTTCGCGGGCCTGCCCCGCCGTTTCCGGGTCAGCATCGCGTTCGACCGCGCGAGGTAGAGGCACACAATGAGCGAAGTCCGCACGCTCGTCCTGCTGCTTTCTCTCGCCCTCAACCCGACGTTTGTCGCGGCGCAAACCAAGGTCCCAACCCGCGTGGCCTCCTTGAACCTCGCCTCGGACGAGATCCTCGCGGACATTCTGCCCCTCGCGAAGCTCGTCTCGGTGACCGCCCTGATCGACGAAGCCGGCACCTCCAACGCGGTGGGCCGGATCCCGAAGACCATTGCCCGGTTCCCCAAGGTCGACGTCGAGCGGCTGATCGCACTTCGGCCTGACCTCGTGGTCGTCTCCGAGTACACCGATGCCGACGTCCTGCGCTCGCTCGAAAAGTCCGGCCTGCGCGTTCATCGGATGGTCGGCCTCGATTCACTCGCGGGTTTCAAGCGCGCCCTCCTCGAGCTCGGGGCGGCCGTGGGCGAGAGTGCCAAAGCCGCGCGCCTGGCCGTGGACTTCGACGCCCGTCTGGCGGAAATCGAACGTCGCCTCAAAGGAGCCCCTCGGCCGCGCGTGCTGTATTGGGCGAGTGGTTTCACGGCGGGGTCGAAAACGGCCTTCGACGCCCTCATTGCTTGCGGCGGCGGGAGCAACGCGGCGGCTGAGAGCGGAATCACCGGAATCACCAACCTCGGCGTGGAGCGCGCCTACGGTGTTGACCCCGACTGGCTGTTCGTCAGCCGGGACAGCACGACCGCGAAGGACATAAGGTCCCACCCGCTGCTAAAGGTCATGCGCTCGGTCAAGGCGGGGCAGGTGGTCGAGATGCCGGGCGCTCTCCTGGTGGCGCTCAATCACCATGCGATCAAGGCATGCGAGTTCATGGCGCGGGCGCTGCACAAGGAGAGGTTCGCCCATTGACCACGAGCCGGATCTGCGGCCTGCTGGGGGTTGGCCTCGCGGCGTCGCTCCTTCTCGCCCTTTGTCTGGGCGCAGTTCGCTACTCCCCGGGCGAGGTCGTGGGGGAAGCTCTGCGTGGGGTTGGGTTGTCCCCGGGTTCAGGGCTCGATGAAGCCCACCGCGTGATCCTCGGCGAGATCCGCCTTCCCCGTGTGCTGCTCGCCGCCCTGATTGGCGGCGCCCTGGCGGTCACGGGCGCCCTGCTTCAGGTGGTCTTCCAGAATCCGATGGCCGACGCTTCGCTTCTCGGCGTGGGCTCGGGCGCCGCGCTCGGCGCCGTGATCGCGGTCAAGCTCGGCTGGTCGTTCGACATCTTCATGGCCCTGCCCGCCGCGGCCTTCGTGGGCGCGCTCGGAGCCGCGCTGATTGTCTACACGGTCGCGCAGGGCACGCGCTCATCCTCCCTGACCTCGCTGATACTGACGGGTCTCGCGGTGAGCGCCTTCCTTTCCGGTCTCACCTCGATCATCCTCATCGCGTCCGAGGAGTTCCGGGTGCGCGCGGTCTTCTTCTGGATGGCCGGAGGTCTCGAGGGCCGCGGTTTCACTCACCTCGGCCTTGCCGCTTCGCTGATTGTGCCTGGCTGCATCCTTGCTCTCATCCTCCGCCGCCCGCTCGACCTCCTGCTTCTCGGCGAAACCGAAGCGCGCGCGCTTGGCCTGAATGTCCCGCGTATGCGCCTGCTCCTCCTCGGCCTTGCCGCCCTCCTCTCCGGAGCCACGACTTCCATCGCGGGCTCGGTCCCTTTCGTCGGTCTCATGGCCCCGCACGCCATGAGGAGTCTGGTCGGACCTCGAGCGTCGAGGCTCCTCCCCGCTTCCTTCCTCACAGGCGCCATCCTCGTGGTCCTTTCCGATCTCTTCGCCCGCGCCTTCTCGGACAAGTACGACCTGCCCCTCGGCGCGATCACCTCGCTGTCCGGCGCGCCGTATCTTCTGCACATCCTGAGGCGCACCGAACGGGCGTGACCTTGAATCATCTGCTCGAGATCGCGAACCTGAGCGTCCGGCGAGGCGCGCGCGACGTGGTTCAGCAGGTCACACTTACCGTGAACGCCTCGGAGCGGGTGGCGCTGGTCGGACCCAACGCCGCCGGGAAATCGACATTTCTCTCCGCTATCGCCGGCCTCCTCAAGCCCTCGCAGGGCAACATCAACCTGGCCGGCCAGTCTCTCGAGAACTTCGGCCGCCGCGAGATAGCCCGCCGGATCGCTTTCGTGGTGGCCCTCCAGGAGGGCGCACCCCTGATCTCTGTCCGCGAGAGCACGGCGCTTGGCCGGTATCCGCATACCGGGCCGTTCCAGGATCTGGCTGCGGCGGACCACGAAGCGGTGTCGCGGGCCATTGCGGAAACCTGCCTTCAGGAACTCGAGGAGCGCACTCTGAGCTCCCTGTCCGCCGGGGAGCGACAGCGTGCGCTCGTGGCCCGGGCCCTCGCGCAGGAACCCGGCCTGCTCCTTCTCGACGAGCCCTCGGCGCATCTCGACATCGGCCACGGGCTCGATCTGTTCGCGCTCCTCGAAACCATCGCCACTCGCGGCGTCGCCATCATCGCGGTGATCCACGACCTCGTGGCCGCGGCCCGGTGGGCCACGAGGATGCTCGTGATGGATCAGGGCCGGATCGTGGACGATGGTCCGCCCAAGCAGGTGATGATGGGCGAGCCGCTGGGGCGGGCTTTCGGGGTCGCAATCGCCGAGGCCCGCGCCGCGGACGGATCGGGCTCCACCTGGCGCTTCGAAAGGCGCGCGGGCAGCTGAGTCGGCCTCGCGGCCGATGTATGTATAAAATGCATACATCATGGAAAGACAACTCGTCCAGGCCGGCGGTTCCCTCGCAGTCACCCTTCCCGCGGAGATTGTGAAGGAGTTCAAGCTCAAGAAGGGCATGTCGGTCGAAGTGTCGATTCATCCCCAGACGCGCGCGGTCACCATCCTCCCCGGAGTCCGGATGTTCGAGGACGGAAAGGTCACGAAGAAGTTCCGGAGCCTTGCCGGCGCCCTGCTCAAGCGACGAGCGGGGGCATACCGGGAACTCGCAAAGTGACGGCCTACCTGTCCCTCGAACAGGTTCTCGCCCTCCATAAAGCTCAAATCGAGGAGTACGGCGGCGCGCATGGGCTTCGCGAGATGGGCGGGCTTGAATCCGCATTCGCGCGGCCTCAGATGACGTTTGGTGGCGAGGATCTTTACAAGGACGTTCCCGAGAAGGCCGGAGCCCTCTGGCACTCGATGGTGATGAACCATCCCTTCATTGACGGAAACAAGCGAATCGGAGCGATGGCGGCTGAGTTCTTCCTTGGCCTCAACGGCGTCGACCTCCTCGCGACGGACGAGCAGCTTGTCGAGATCACACTCGCCACCGCGCGGGGCGAAATGAGCGCCGAGGCGCTCGCGATCTGGATCCGCCAGCGAAGCCGCGAGACCGAGTAGGGCCCTCAGAACCTGGGGTTGGCGAACGCTCCCCCTCAACCTTTGCCGTCGATCCCTGGTCCAAAGGGCATTGAGGCAAGGAGTCATCATGACGAGAGGTGCAAGCCGTTCCCGAAAAGCCGTGGCCGTGGCGGTGGCGCTCCAGTTCGCCCTCTCCGGCCCGGTTTCTGCGGCCCATTCGGCCCCCGCGGTCGCGGTCGATGACGCAGCCATCATTCATGTCCTGAACCGGCTCACCTTCGGAGCAAGCGCCCGGGATATCGAAGAGGTGAAGAAGTCGGGCCTCGCCGCCTGGATCGATGCCCAGCTCGCCCCCGCCGCCTCCCCGGACAAGGCGCTCGCCGAGAAACTCGCGGCGATCGAGACGTTCTCGATGTCGACCGCCGAGCTTCGCGAGAAATACGAGATTCCGCCAAACGTCCGGCAGGAGATGCAGAAACTCCGCGCCGAGCGGGAAGCGGCGAACGACCCCGATTCGCCGATGACGGAGCGTTCCGAGCGGGAGGAGATGATGAAGCGCTTTCCCGAGCTGGCTCGAATGGGGGGGCGGCCGCAGCAGGTGATCGCAGGTCTCCAGGCGGCGAAGATCCTCCGGGCGGTGTATGCCGAGCGCCAGCTCGAGGAGGTGATGGTCGACTTCTGGTTCAACCACTTCAACGTGTTCGCGCGCAAGGGCCCGATCGAGTACATGGTGGGCGACTACGAACGGACGATCCGCGCGAACGCGTTCGGGAAGTTCGAGGATCTCCTGGTCGCGACGGCGAAGAGCCCGGCGATGCTGTTCTATCTCGACAACTGGCAGTCGACCGACCCGAACTTCGACCCGCGTGCGCTGCGTGCTCAGCAGCGGGGCCGAAACCGGCGGCCCGGCGCGAGCGGCGGGCTCGGACCGCGGCGACCCG
>JANNJB010000156.1:0-9702 GCA_031405615.1 Vicinamibacteria bacterium
CCCGGAGGTTCACACCGGAAAGGCTCGCGCCCTGGAAATCGCGTTCACCCGCGGCGAGGCGGCGTTGGATTTCGCCGGTGGCGGTGGTCGTGGTCATGATCGGGGACGAAGCTTATCGCCGAACCCCCGCGGCGAGGCGGCGGCGACCGTCGCGCAGTCGCTTGATATCGTCGGTCATGCTCCCCGGTGGCAAGGTGAGGCTCCACGGATGACCGAAGTTCGAAAGCTCTGGCCGCTGCTCACCGCGACCCACCGTTACGACAAGTCGATATCGACCTTCAAGCGGGGCGAGGGAACCATGATCGACGCCCCGATCCTCGCGTACCTCATCGAGACCGCGAACGGGCGGATCCTCTACGACGTGGGTTGCGACTATTCGAAGATCCATGCTCCCGAGCTGCGGGCCCGCTACTACGACGCGGCGGCCAACAACTTCGGCGCGCCGGACATGAAGGATCAACAGCGGATTCCGCATTACCTGGCCCGTCTCGGCCTCCTTCCTCAAGAGATCGATGTGCTCTTCATTGGACACCTGCACTTCGACCATGTGGGCGGACTCAAGGAGCTGAAGCGAGCCGGTTGCAGCGCGGAAGTCCACGTCCACCGGGCCGAGGTCGAAGCGGCGCGTGCAGGGGCGGACGCTTCGGTATTCCCCGATGATCTCGTGGACGACACCGGCGCGCCCTTCCAGTTCACACTGCAGGCAGGCGACTACGAAGTCGCGCGCGGGGTTCACGCCCTGACCACTCCCGGACACACCGCCGGCCACATGTCGATGCTGGTCGAGCTCCCGAAGGGCCGCCCGGTTCTCATCGCGGGCGACGCCGCCGATCTTCAGGAGAACCTCGACGACGAGGTGGCGCCCGGTGGGTTCCAAGAAGGCGGCCACGACGAGGCAGTGTCGAGCATCCGCCGACTGAAGGCCCTCTCACGCGACGCCGGAGCCTGGATCTGGCCGAACCACGACATGAACTTCTACCGATCCCTGCAGCCCTTTCCCCTGGCCTACGAATGACCCTTACCGCTGGAACGAATACGACACCTTCGCGAAGAGTTGCCGACCCGTGCGCTCCAGTCGGTCGGCGTCTCCGAGCGCGCGTTCGTCTCCGTAGCCGATGAAAAGCGCGGTCTGCCAGTTGATGCGGTAACTGAGGAGCGCCGAGCCGGAGAAACCGGAATCCTTGAACACCGAGAGGCCGGAATGGCGGCGGCTCGAAGTGTGTTGCGCGATCAGGCGGAGGAACGCGCGCGCGGATGCGTTGTAGGTCGCCTTCACTCGCTGAACATTCGCGGAGAAGAGGCGCCCTGCGTCCCGCTTTGCGTTCAGCCAGGAAGTCGAAGCGATGGCCTCCACAGTCAGATGCGGCTCGGGCCGGAGCGTCGCGATCGCAGTCACCTCGCCTCCCGTGCCCACCTGAGTCGTAGCGAGGTCGATGTCCTCGCCGAGGTTCCCCTGAAGAGAGAGGCGCGTGAAGCGCCGCGAGGGATCGATCTGCACGAAGTAGTTCGCGCGGCGACGCGTCAGCAGTTGCGCTCCCGTCCGGAACTCACCGATCGAGAGGCCCGCGAAGGCCTGGAGGTTCTTCTTGCCGGTGACGAAGAGGCCGAGCGGCGTTCCTTCCCGCGAGATGACGTCTCCCTCGTGGTCGATGACGTACTGGCCGAAGGCGTAGATCCGGGCGAAGCTCAAAACGCCCTTCGGGTACATCCTGTAGCCCGTCTCGGCGTTGAACTGCCGGTAGCCCACCTGGGGCACGAAGCCGAGGTCGGCGCGCAGGCGGCTGCCCAGATCGTTGAAGCGGGTGGAGATATCGTAACGCGCGGCGCTCCTCGCCCAGCCGACCTGGAAACCGCGGTCGTTGAGCCGCTGGCCATCCCATTCCGGAGCGAAGGTCGGGTAGACGGGCGTCTTCGTGCGGGAGATGAGCGCCTGGCCGAACACGCGGTCTTTGTCGTTCGGTCTCCACTGAAAGTCCATGCTCAAGACGCGATTGAACGAACCGCTCTCGTTCTCCTTGAGGGTGGCCAGGGCCCCGATGAAGCTTTGTCCCAGCTCGCGCCGAGCGCGGAAGACGCCCACGTTCGATTCGAAGTCCTGCGGGGCGAAGTCGGATCCCTGAGCGCCCGGCAGAATCACGCTGCCACCGCCCTCGTCGCGCGCGAGGAGGGCGGTGTAACTCACACCGGAGGCGTTCCCGGTGACACGGGCGCCAAAGCGGGGCGAGGTAATGGAGCGCGAGTAGAAGACGGGAATCGAGGTGTCGAGCAGGTCGACGCCCTCGAGAAAGAATGGCCGCTTCTCGGGGAAGAACAGAGCGAAACGATTGTTGACCGCGATCTGCGCGGTGTCGGTCTCGACCTGGGAGAAGTCGGGGTTGATGGTGAGGTCTATGGCGGTGCTCGCGAAGGGCGTCCACTTGAAGTCGAGGCCGAAACTCGACTCGGCGCCATCGCCGGCGAGGGGGCCGCCGGGCCGGGCCGCGCGTTTCACATCCTGGCCGCTCGCGTAAGGCGCCACCACCATGTGGCGCGACGTCGGCAGGTCGGAAAGGCCGCGCAAATCGCCGCTGTTGCAGACGTAACAATTGGCCCCGCGCGGAATCGGCGACGAGTAGATCGCGTACCGACGATCCCTCGGATAGTTCCGCCAGATCATGATCCCCCACTGCTGTTCCGGAACCGGCTTGTACCGGAGCGAGGAAAAGGGGATGCGCATCTCCGCGGTCCAGCCTTTGTCAGTGATCTTCGCGGCGGTGTCGTAATAAAAGTCGGGCGCGAAGTCTTCATTGCCGGATGAATCGTTGAAAACTGCGTCGCCCTGGATGCCGCGCGGCGACACCCGGAACTCCTGGGCCACGCGTTTATCGCCCTGGGTGTCGATGAAGACCGCGACGTTGTCGTCGGTGCCGATCACCTGGTCGCGGTCGGTGAAGGGTGCGCGGATCTTCGATGGATCGGGGTCGTCGCAGCGAAGGCCGATGTAGAGGTACTTCGCGTCGTACGCGACGAAAGCGGTAGTCTTGATGTGCGGCGAGCGGTTGTCGCCGAAGACAGTTTCGAAGAACGTGTCGACGCGGGCGGCGCCTGCCCACTCCGCCTCGTCCAGATCCCCGTCGAACCGCATCTCTCCCAAAAGCCGACCCGCGGTCACGGGCGCGACCTTCGGCAGAACCTCCGGCGTCGGAGCCGCGGACTGCGCGCCGGCGAACGAATCAATACCGAGGCTTATAGCCAGGGCCGCGACAGCGCGCCGAGCGCTTATGGGCATCGAGTCCGGTCTAACGCGTGGTCGACCAGATGGGGCCGTACGGCTTCACCTGATCTTCGATGAGCTTCTTGTCCCCTACCGCGATGATCGCGGTCTTGGTGTCGTCGATGTACTTCTGCGTCATCTGCTGCACCTGGGCCGGGGTCACCGCCCGTACCTTGCCGATGTAGGTGTTCAGGTAGTCGGCGGGCAGGCCGTGGAAGTTGATGAACTCGACCTGGGCGATGATGCCGGCGCGGTCCGAATTGCGCAGAACGAACGTCCCGAGCATGTAGTTCTTCGCGGACTCGAGTTCGACCTCAGTAGGCGCTTCGGCCTGCAGGCGGTCGATCTCGAGGAAGATCTCCTTGAGCGAAGCGCCGGTCACCGCGGTGGTGACGTCGGCGTTCTGGGCCCATGTCGCGTCGCGATAGCGGTTTGAAACCTGGGAGAACGGCGAATAGGTATAGCCCTTGCTCTCGCGGAGGTTCGAAGTCATCCGCGACGAGAAGTAGCCGCCGAGGACGCTATTGGTGACCGAGAGAGCGATGGCATCGGGATGCGAGGCGTCGATCGTCGGCAGACCGACGATCAGTGTGGTCTGAACCGCGGCCGGGTTGTCGACGATGTACACCGCGCGATCGGCCCGGGGGTTGGGCGGAGCCGGGTGAGACATGGAACCCTTCCTCCACGACGCGAAAGCGGAGCGGATCGCGGCCTCCATGGACGCGGCGTCGAAGCGGCCCACGACATAAAGCCGGGCGCGCGAGGCCGCCCAGTTGGCGTCGTAGAAGGACTTCGCCTGGGCGAGGGTGTAGCCCTTGATCTGCGCGTCGGTCGGGAAGACGCGGCCGTAGGGATGTTTGTCGTAGACCACTTCGCGGAACTTCTCGAGGGCCATCTGCTGCGGGCTGCTCTTCGCGATGGAGAGACGCCGGAGGTTGTCGGCCTTCAGGCGATCGAGTTCGCTTGCCGGGAACTTCGGGTGGAGCGCGAGATCCGCAACGAGCTTCGCGAGGTCGGGAGCGAATTCGGAGAGCGCCGATCCGGTGACACTCGCGGTGTCGACGCCGACATCGATCTCGACCTGGCCGCCCATCTGGGCCGCGGCCTTCGAGACCTGGGCGCCGGTTTTCGTCGTTGTGCCTTCGCGCATGAGCTGGGCGGTCAGATCGCCGAGCCACACCTCATTCGCGGTCTCGTAGCTGTTTCCGGCGGCGACGAAGAGGCCCAGATCGACCTTGGGCGTGTTGCCATAGTTCACGAGGGTCACGCGCAGGCCATTGTCGAGAGTGAACTGCTTCGGCGCGGGCAAAGCGAAGTCGCGGGGTGGGGCGGGAGCAGGCGGCGTCTCCTTCGCGGGAGATTGAGCGAGGGCTGAGGCGGCGACGCAGCTTGCGGCGAGAACGGTGAGAATCCTGAGGTTCTTCATGGTCGGTCTCTCCTCAGAAACCGACGCCGGGCTTTTGAACCTTGGGGGCTTCAGGCTTGCCGGGCACGGTCAGGATGGTGCGATTGGTCTTCCGAAGGTACTCCTGCGCGGTCTTGAGAATGAGTTCGGGCGTCACCTTCTCGAACTCGGCTTCAAGCGTGTTGATCTTTCCCGGATCGTCGTCGAAGAGGGCGAAGGACGCGAGGAGGTTGGCCTTTCCGAAACCGAAGAAGTCCTCCATCTGCCCATACAGCCACGACCGGGCTTTCACCTTCGCGAGATCGAGCGTCGCCTTGTCGACAGGTGTGGTGCGCAGCTTCTCGATTTCGGCATCGAGGACCTCGAGTATCTCCGCGGGTGGCGTGGTCTTGTCGTGGAAGAGATAGGCCTGAAAGAAAGTGGGGCCGTTGATGTCGAACAGGTTTCCGAGGTCGGAGTTGATTCCGCCCGCGACTTCGTCGGTATAGCCCTTGCCCTGCACGAGGGCCTGATAGAGCCGGCTGTCCTTGCCCTGGAGAAGGATCTGGTCGATCAGCCCCATGGCGAAATACTCGGCGGTCAGACGTTTCGGCGTGTGGTACGCGACCGCGATGGCCGGGCGCGGAGCCTCTAAGTACTCCTTGACCGCCCGCTTCTCCTGCACCTGAGGGGGCTCGGAGATGTCCGGCCTCGGGGGCAGGGCCGCGGCCTTGATCGAGCTGAAGTACTTCTTGATCCAGCCAAGGGTCTGGGCGGTGTCGATGTCGCCGGAAACCACCACTACGGCGTTGTTGGGGGCGTAGTAGGTCTCGAAGAACTTCCTGGCGTCTTCGAGAGTGGCGGCGTCGAGTTCGGCGAGGTCGCCATAAAAGTTGTGCGCGTTGTACCAGTTCGTGTTCGCGGTCATCGGCATGTCGATCCAGGGGAAACCGCCGTAGGGCTGGTTCAAGACGTTGACCTTGACCTCGTTCTTCACGACTCCCTGCTGGTTGGTCAGGTTGTCTTTGTCGATGGCGAGGCCTTTCATGCGATCGGCCTCGGCCCACAACACGGTCTCGACGGTATTCGCGGGCACCACCTGGTAGTAGTTGGTGAAGTCGAAACGGGTCGACCCGTTCATCACGCCGCCATTCTTTTGAATCAGTTTGACGAACTCCATCTTGCCGAGATTGTTCGAGCCCTGGAACATCAGGTGTTCAAACAAATGAGCGAAACCCGTTCGCCCCTTCGGCTCGATCCGGAAGCCGATGTTGTAGTACACGGTCACGGTCGCGGTGGGCGCCGTGGCGTCCTTCGAGAGGACAACCTTGAGCCCGTTGTCGAGCTTGTGATACTCGAAGGGAACTTTGAGCGCTTCCGCCGCGGTCGCGGTGAGGGGTGCGGCACTGGCGACAGCCAGTGCGGCCACGAGGGGATCGATATCGCAAGGGAAGGCCTCCTCTGGAAAAGGGGGAAACGCACCCGTCCTTGCCCTCTTAGACGAGGGCGCGGCCCAAAAGGTTCCTCCGCCCTACTTCGCCGGGCGTTCGAACATCTTCGGATCGGTCGCCGGATTGACCTCGTATTCGGTGAGCGTCACGTTCGCCGCTTCCTGACCGCCGACAGAGATCACCCGTTTGAATGCGACGCTCATTCCTCCGACTGCGCGGAAGTCCGAATAGTCGGTGGTCTGCTCGCCCGCCCCCGCCATGGCGACTCTCCGCAGCACCTGGCCGCTCGCGGGGTCCACGTACCACTTCACTTCGCTTCCCTCGGAACTCACGGTCAGAAGGCGCGTGTCGACATCGCCGATCTTCACACCGGGCGCCACCGCGAGCGACAACTTCGGATCGCCGGCCTTCTGAAGGAGCACAAGCGTGCTGAGCTTCAGTTCCCGGAGCGCGTTCTCTTTCTGCGACGCGGGCATGTCCTGCACACCCATGGGCGTCGCCATGAACGCGGCTTCCGGGGTCAGCACGCGACCGATGGTCATCCCATTCACCACCAGGGACTGCTTCTGACGATCCGGCGGATCCACCCACGACCACGATTCCACCTCGACGGTCTGTTCCCCCATGGGCGTCTTCGACTTCATCGTTCCCTTTTCGCGGAAGGTTTTGATCTCTTTCACGCGGGCTGCGCCTCCAATGCTTTCCGCGACCTTGGCGAAGAGCGCCTTCGCGTCTGCGGAATTCGCGGACGGCGGGGCCGAGGCAGCGCCTGCCGCAGCGGGAGCCGCGGGCTTCGCCTGCGGGATGGTGATATCGATCGGCGTCACGGGGCCGAACGAGGAGAGGGGACGATCGAAGTCCTGGCTCTTGCCCACGACCAGCACGGCTACCTTGTCGCGATGGACGTATTTCTGGATCACCCGCTGCACGTCCGCCGCGGCCACCTTTTCGATACCGGGGACGAACTGATCCAGCAGATCGGGGGGCAGGCCGTAGAACTCGTTGTTCACGCGCTCGATCAGGACCTTGCGGTTCGTGTCGAGGCGGAAGATGAAGGAATTGAGGATCGCGTCCTTGGCGCCTTTGAGTTCAGCTTCGGTCGGAGGGATTTTCGTCAGGTTGTCCATCTCCTCGTAGAGAGCGTCGATCGCGGCCGCGGTGGTGGAACTCTTGGTGCCGGTCGAAAGCTGGAAGAGGCCCGGCGTGTCGAGTCCCGAACCGACGCCTCCGCCCACGGAGTAGGCGAGGCCCTTCTTCGAACGCACATTGGTGAAAAGGCGCGCCGAGAAACCGCCGCCGAAGACTTCGTTCATGACGGTGAGGGCGTAGTAGTCGGGGTTCATGCGCATGGTGCCCGCGTGGACCATCCGGATCTGGCTCTGGTTCACGTCGTCACGCTGGATGAAATAGACGCCGGGTTTCGGGTCGGCGGCCACGTACTTCTGTCGCGGAAACGCCGGGCCTTTCTTCCACGCTCCGAAAGCCTTCCGGAGCGTCGCTTCCATCACTTTCGCGTCGAAGTCGCCGATCACGCTCAGGATGATGTTGTTCGGGTGGACGTTCGCCCGGTGCCATGCCGCCAGGTCGTCCTTCGTGATCGCAGCGACGGTGAAGTACTCGGGAGTGCGGGCGAGCGGCGAATCCGCCCCATAGCCGAGCTTGCGGGCTTCGCGCCCGGCGATCCCCGCCACATCGTCATTACGTCGCGCGATGGTCGCGTTCCACTGGTTCTTCGCGAGCGCCAGCTTGTCGTTCTTGAAGTCGGGGTTTTGCAGCAGGTCGGTGAAGATCGCGAAGACGTCGGCGAAGTTCTCCTTGAGGGTGTCGAAGGAGACGGTGGTCGAGTCACTCGACGCGCCGGTTTCCACTCTGGCCCCGCGCGCTTCGAGGTACTCGTCGAGTGCGTCACCGTTTCGAGCGGCCGTCCCGCTGGTGCGCCAGGTCTGGCCGAAGATCGAGGCGAGACCAGCCCGCGCTGCCGGCTCCTCTCGGGAACCTCCGCGGATGATCGCGGTTCCGCGGATCAGAGGCAGCGCCTTGTCCTCCTGAAGGAAGAGCACCATCCCGTTGGGGAGAGCGACGCGAATGGGAACATCCGCCTTGAACGGCGGAAGGGGCGGTTTGGCGATCTGCTTCCAATCGGTGGCCTGAGCGTCGGCCTTCTTGACGAACGCGGGGGCAGCAAGGACGAGAGCGGCGGCGATCGAGCGATAGAAGAGGGGGTTCATCAGTTTGTCCTCCGCGCGGGGGCCGCGGTGGTGGATTCGATCATCCCCACCGTCCGGTTTTCATCGGTGAAGACCTTCTTCGCGATCCGCTGGATGTCTTCCTTCGTCACCTTCTGCAT
Organism: Vicinamibacteria bacterium; assembly: GCA_031405615.1. Lineage (GTDB taxonomy): Bacteria > Acidobacteriota > Vicinamibacteria > Fen-336 > JAGNNV01 > JAGNNV01. The sequence goes on from JANNJB010000156.1 coordinate 8,436, forward strand.
CGCGTCGACGGTTGTGAACATCGCGCGCCAGCTGCCGTATCGCGATTCGTAGAAGGTTACCTGGTTCGCGAGGCCCTGATTGCCGTCAAGGCGCCGGACCAGATTCGCTTTCGCCCGGGTCTTGACCATGTTCAATTCCTCGTCGGTCACATCTCCCGCCTTTACCCGCTCCAGCTCCGCCCGGATCGCGGCCTGGACTTCCTGGACGGTGTGGCCGGGCAGGGGAACTCCGAGGAAAGCGAAGAGGTTCGGGTATTTGTTGCCGGGGAAGCCGGCGAAACCCTGGGCGGCGGCCGCGATCTTCTTGTCGCGGACGAGCGACTTGTACAAGCGCGACGTGCGACCGTTCGAGAGCAGGTCGCCCAGCACATCGTAGGCCGCGTCATCCGGATCGCGCACATCGGGCTTGTGATATCCCTCGATGTAGAACGGCTGCGAGGCCTCCCTGAGGACCACCGTGCGTTCGGCGCGTTGGGGGGGCTCGACGGTGCGAAGGGGCGGCGGCGCGTCCTTCGTGGGCAGCCGTGAGAAGTACCTTTCGATAACCGGCATCACCTCGGCCGCCTTGATGCCGCCGACCACTGAGAGGATCATGTTCGAAGGCTGGTAGTAGTTCTCGTAGAAGGCCATCGCGTCGGTGGCGGAGAATGTGTTGAGGTCCGAGGCCCAGCCCACCACCGGCTGTCCGTAGGGGTGGGCGGTGAAGGCGGCGGCAAGAAACTGCTCGATGAGCCGGCCGACCGGAGCAGAGTCGGTGCGCATGCGCCGCTCCTCGTTCACCACGTCGCGCTCCTTGTAGAACTCGCGCATCACAGGTTTCAAGAAGCGCTCGGATTCGAGATAGGCCCACAACTCGAACCGGTTGGCGGGCAGGGAGTAGTAGTACTGGGTCTCGTCGGCGTTGGTGCTCGCGTTGAGGCCGACCCCGCCCTCGCGGTCGACGATCTCTCCGAACTCGTTCTTCACCACGAAGGCGTCCGCTTCGGCCACCGCGGCCTTGAACGCCTTCTCGAGATCGGCGACCTTCTTATCGTCCCGGCCCGGCTGGCGTCGCGCGGTGTCATAGGCCGCATACGCGGTCTCCACCTTCGCAAGCGCAGCCTTCTCCGCCGCGTAGTTGGTGGTGCCGATGACGTCGGTTCCTTTAAAGGCCATGTGTTCGAACATGTGGGCGAGACCGGTGATGCCCAGGACCTCGCGATCGCTTCCCGTCATGACCCGGTTCGAGAAGGAAAAGACGGGGGCGCCTTTGGCCTCGACCACGATC
>JANNJB010000157.1:0-5685 GCA_031405615.1 Vicinamibacteria bacterium
ACGCTGGGCCTCGGCGACAGCGAGTTCAATCGCGCGGAGCTCGAGCGCCGCGGCTTCGGTCCCACCGCGGTGCTTCCCATCGCCATCGACTTCGAGCGCTACCGCCAGCCGGGAAACGCAGCTCTGCGAAAACAATACGCCGATGCGAGAACCAACATTCTTTTCGTGGGCCGGATCGCCCCGAACAAGCGCCACGACAATCTCCTGAGGGTTCTCGCGTACTACAAGAAAAACATTTCGAGCGCGGTGCGACTGCTCGCGGTGGGAAAGCTGCCGCGCCGCGAAACCGGACACGGGATCACAGTCGAGTCGCACTACCTCGACGCCTTGACCCGTCTCTACTCGGAGTTGGGCCTTGAACCCCGCGACGTCGTCTTCACCGGAGAGATCACGCACGAGGAACTGCTCGCGTACTACGAGGCGTCTCATGTGTTCGTATCGATGTCCGAACACGAAGGTTTCGGCGTGCCCCTCGTCGAGGCCATGTTGAAGCGCATTCCAATCATCGCCTGCCGGGGCACCGCGGTGAGCGAGACCCTGGGAGAAGCGGGCCTCCAGTTCGAGGGCCCCGACATTGCGGAAATCGCGGAAGCCGCGGAGCTGCTCTCGAAACCGGGGCCGTCGCGGGAAGCCGTTCTGGCCGGGCAGGACAAGCGTGTCTCGGACTTCGCTACCGACAAGACGCTCGCCCGGTTGCGTACCCTGGTGGAAGGGCTCTGATGGGACGCAAGGTTGCGATCGTCATCCAACGGTATGGGTCCGACCTCGTCGGTGGCTCGGAAACCCTGGCCCGGGAGTACGCGGAGCGTCTCATCGGCCGGGGCTTCGACATCACCATCTACACGAGCACCGCCCGCGACTACGTCACCTGGCGATCCGAGTACGCGGCGGGAGAATCGACCGAGCGCGGGGTTTCAATCCTTCGCTTCGCGCCGACCCGGGAGCGCGACCTCAAAGCCTTCAACGCCCTGGCGGAACCGATGTACTCCCGGTCGACCACGGTGGAAGACGAGAAGCTCTTTCTCGAGGCCCAGGGGCCCCTGGTGCCGGGCCTGATCGAGGCCCTGCGCGCGGACGCCTCCCGCTACGAAGCGATCCTCTTCTTCACCTATCTCTACTACCCGACCGTGGAAGGTATCCGCGCGGCCGGCGCGAGGTCGGTCTTCATCCCCACCGCGCACGATGAACCGCCCCTGCGGTTCGCGATGTTCAAGAGCGTCTTCAAAGGTGTCCGCAGCTACGCGTTTTGTTCGGCGCCCGAAGCGAAACTCGTCGCCTCCCGTTTCGACATCTCCAAGTGTTCGCAGGATGTGGTCGGCATCGGTGTCGACCCTCCGTCTCCGCCCGATGTCGAGGAGTTCCGGATCCTCCGGGGAATCGACCGGCCTTACCTTCTCTACGCGGGCCGCATCGACGCGGGAAAGGGCTGCGACGAGATGCTTCGTTTCTACGAAGCCACGCAGGCCGCGGTCATGGGGTGTCCCGATCTCTATCTCATCGGCAAACTGGCGATGGAGTTGCCCGAGATACCCCGCCTGCGGCATCTGGGCTTCGTTTCGGAGGAAGACAAGCATGCGGCCATGGCCGGGGCGGCCGCTCTCATCTGTCCGAGCCCCTACGAGAGTCTTTCGATCACACTTCTCGAAGCCATGTCGCACGGGACGCCGGTGCTCGCGTCATCGCGATCTGACGTCCTGGTGGACCATTGCCACAAGAGCAACGCGGGTCTCGCCTACGGCACCGCCGAAGAGTTCGCGGAGTCCGTTCGGCTTTTCGTCCTCGACGAGCCCCTGAGGCGCGCGCTCGGACACAACGGTCGCCGTTATGCCCTCACCGAGTTCTCCTGGGACCGCGTACTGGATCGCCTGGTCCGGCAGATCTCCGCCGCCGCGGCGGCTTGATTAACGCGCGGCGCGGAGACGTTCGAGGACGATGTCGGTGGCCTGCGGCCCCTTGAGGATCGCGGCGGCGGACGCGATCTGCTGGATCGCCTGCTCGATGACTTCAACCCCCGCGCCCCGTTCGATGGCGAGGCGAGCGGCGACCACGTGCTTCTGGACCACCGCTTCTCCGCCCGCGCCGAGCAGGGCGTTGGCGGTGTCGCGGATGCGGATCAGACGCTGAACGAGTTCGAGACTCGCTGCCGGCATGGCGCCTGGGGGAATGGTCGCCTGTCGAGGCAGGACCGCGTTTGGAGGACGCCCGGTGGGGCCGGTGCCGGTTCCCGGCATCGCCTGGGTGGTCGAGGCGGAAAGCGAGGGCGCGGCGGCGGGAGCCTGGGGCCTGGGAGCCGGAGCGGCCGGCGGTTCCTTGAGCCGGATCAGGTTCGTCGCGATCAGGCCGTAGAGAATCTTGCAGGCCTCAAACGTCGAATGGCTCGACGCATTGGCGATGGCCTTTATCGAGCGGCGTCCATCGATCTTGGAGAGGATCAGCCACTCGCTCGTATTGAGATTGATCTGGCCCTCGCGGCCCTCGGGAATCACGAACTCCGGGACAAGCTCCATCGAGGGAACCTTCTTCTGGAGCACGCGCCACTCGTCGAGGCGGCGGGCCGCCTCCATCAGCAGGTTCGTGTTCGTCTTCGAAATCGTGTTGGCGGCGACCGCGGCACCGGTCTCGAAGAAGAACTCACCGCGGCTCCAGATCGCGAGCTGGTAAACGGCCTCCTCGCCCGAAAGGTCTTCGACCTGGGCGTGGACGATCCGGCCCTCTTGGATGTAGATCTGGCCCTTGATGTCGCCGTCGGTCAGGTGAAAACAGCCGGTTTTTCCGGACGACGAGACGAGCTGAATGACGTCGGGCAGGGGCAGTTCGGAGAGCGATCCTTGGAAACTCATCGGTTGGTTTCAGTGGTCTTTCTTAGAGACGGGGCGCACAAATCAGGCTACAAGGCAGCTTGGGGGCTGTCAAACAAGGGAGTTCGCTCAAGAGCGGCCGAAACTTTCCGCGACCTCGAGGCGGGCGACCACGGTGTCCTGGCCGAGGCACTCCAGCAGGTCGAACAGCGGAGGACCCACCGACACTCCGGTGGTGACGGTTCTCGATCCGTTGATGAGGAGGCCGGCCTTGATCTGAAGCTCGTCCGCGAGTTTCCGGAGTTCGGCCTCGGCGGTCTCCTTGTTGAAATCGGGGAGCGCCTTCAAGCGCCCCGCGAGTTCCACCAGCCATTTCCGGAGGCCGGGGTCCTTGTCGACGTTCTTCTCCACCGCCACGGGGTCGATCGCGAAGGTTTTGTCGAAAAACGCCCGTCCCAATCCCGAAAAATCCTTGAGGGTGATGAAACGGGGCCGGAGCAGATCCACCGCTTTCTGGAACCACTCGCGCCGGTTCCAGCCAAAGGCCCAGGACTCGTCCCACAAGCCGGCGGATTTCAGCTCGCTTTCGACCATGGGGAGCAGCGAGTCGAGCGGCATCTTGTTCATGTGCTCGGCGTTCAAGTGCAACGCCTTGCGATCGGTCCACTGGCGCGGATCCGTCTCCGAGAAATTCACGATCGCGTTGCCGCGCGAAATGCCGCTCAGGGAGAACGCCTCGATCAGCTCGGGCGTGGTGAAAAACTCCTTGTCGGTTCCGGACGACCAGCCGATCAGGGCCAGGAAGTTGCGGAACGCCTCGGGGATGAAGCCCTTGTCGCGGTAAGTCGTCACGGAAACGACCTCGCCGTGTTTGCGCTTCGACAACTTCGCCCGGTCGGGGGCGTTGATCAGCGGCAGGTGGGCGAATTCGGGAGGCTTCTTTCCGAGGGCCTCGTACAGCAGGATCTGCTTGTGGGTGTTCGACAGATGATCCTGACCGCGAATCACGTGCGAGATCACCATGTGGATGTCGTCGCACACCACCACGAAGTTGTAGAGAGGCGAGCCGTCCGGGCGTAGAAGGGCGAAATCCTCGGTGTCCTTGTGTTTTCGTTCCTGGGTCCCGTACACGCCATCTTCGAACACCGTGGCGCCGTCGCCCTCGGGCACGCGGAAACGCACGGTGAAGGGTTCACCCTTGGCGGCGCGCGCATCCGACTCCTCCTTCGACACGAGTCGCGAGGGCGCGTCACGCTGCCACGGCCGCTTCTCAGCGTCTGCCTGCTTGCGCTGGGCTTCCATCTCAGCGGCGGTCGCGAAAGACCGGTAGGCGTGGCCCGCGGCCAGCAACTCCGCCGCGACCTGCTTATGTCGCTCGACGCCATCGCTTTGGAGGAACGGACCTTCGTCCCAGTCAAGACCCAGCCACTTGAGACCCTCGAGGATGCTCTTCGTGTTCTCGTCGGTCGAGCGCTCCTTGTCGGTGTCCTCGATCCTGAGGATGAACGTGCCGCCGTACTTCTTGACGTAGAGCCAGTTGAAAAGGGCCGTGCGTCCGCCTCCGATGTGGAGATAGCCGGTCGGGGAGGGGGCGAAACGGACACGGATAGCAGGGGCGCTCATTGGATTGAGGCCCATTTTACGGCCCCCGGGCCGTTCACCCTGCGAATCGGCCGATTCACTCCGTTGAACAAAACCCGGACCACCCTCGTTCTATAGTCTCAAGGCCGAGGTGTCTTTGAAACCATGACTCATGCGCTCCAGCTGAAGAACGTCCGCAAGGCCTATCAAGGCCATGTCGCGGTCAAAGGACTCGATCTCGAAGTCCCGACCGGGTCCGTATTCGGCCTGCTGGGCCCAAACGGCGCGGGCAAAACGACGTCCATTCGGATGGCCATGGACATCATCGGTCCCGACACCGGGGAAGTTTTGATCCTGGGGAAGAAGGCCGACAAACCTCTACGCGACCGGATCGGCTACATGCCCGAGGAGCGCGGCCTTTATCAGAAGATGATTGTCGAAGAACTCCTGGTCTTCATGGCGGAACTGAAGGGCGTCCGGCCCGCGGAGTCGAGGAAGCGAATGCTTCCCTGGCTTGAGAAACTGGGACTTGGCGGCTGGCAGAAGAAGAAGGCGAACGAACTGTCGAAAGGCATGCAGCAGAAGGTTCAGTTCATCCAGACCCTGCTTCACGACCCCGACATCCTCATCCTCGACGAGCCCATGAGCGGTCTCGATCCGGTCGGCACCAACGTCATGCGCGACGCGATGATCGAACTCTCGCGAGCCGGAAAGACGCTGATCGTGAGTTCGCACCAGATGGCCACGGTCGAGCAGATGTGCGACCGCGTGGTCCTCATCAACAAGGGTGAGAAGGTTTTAGACGGCCGCGTCGCCGACATCAAGGCGAGTTACGGCAAGAACACCATCAACCTCGCCTTCGAGGGCGACGCCTCCTTCCTGAAGACCGTTTCCGGCGTGGCTGCGGTGAACGATCACGGCCGTTACGCCGAACTGAAACTCGGCCCCGGCGCCGACCCGCAGTCGATCCTTCGCGCGGTCAGCGAGAAACTCAGGATCACGAAGTTCGAGGTGGTCGAGCCCTCCCTTCACGACATCTTCATCGAACGCGTCACCGAGGTGCCCGCATGAGCCGCGACATTCTGGTCATCGCGAAACGCGAGTTCATAGAGCGCGTTTGCACCAAAGCCTTCGTCATCGGCACCATCCTCGGTCCCATCTTCATGGCCGGGATCATGATCGTGCCCGCCTTCATGGCGAGCCGTCTCGCGAAGTCCGTTTCGATCACCGTCATCGACGCCGAAGGATCCTTACGCGCCCTGGTGGAGGAGAGTCTTAAGGGCGGGCCGGAGGCGGAGGAAGGCGC
>JANNJB010000158.1:0-3168 GCA_031405615.1 Vicinamibacteria bacterium
CCCCGCGGCAAGGATGAGAAGGACAACCGCGAGCAGGTACAGGTTGAAGTTCGGGCCGAGAATCGTCTTCAACCAGGTGTGAGTCATCATCTTCACGCCCACGACCATGAGGATCACCGCGAGCGCCACCTTGAGATAGCGGAACTCGTCCATCATCCCGGCCAGCGCGAAGTAGAGGCTTCTTAGCCCGAGGATCGCGAAGACGTTGCTGGTGAAGACGATGAATGGGTCAGTGGTGATGGCGAAGATCGCCGGAATCGAGTCCACCGCGAAGATCAGGTCCGTCACTTCCACCATGACCAGGGCCAGGAACAGCGGGGTCGCGAGGAGGGTCCCCGCCCGGGCGGCGTCCACCACCTTGTCGACCTCGGTCTGCGCCCCCGGCACCGGCGGCTCGTGCGAGGCGGCGCTGCCCGCGCGCACGAAGAAGTGCTCGCCATGGAACTTTTCCGTGACCGGCCAGATCCTGCGCGTCAGCCGCACGACGATGTTGCGGTTGGGGTCGGTCTCGTCCGACTTGAGGAGCAGCATCTTGAATCCGGTCAGGATCAGGAAGCCGCCGAAGACGTAGATGATCCAAGCGAAGCGCTGGAGAAGCTGGGCCCCCAGCGCGATCATGACGCCGCGCATCAGGAGAGCTCCGAGGATGCCCCAGAAGAGGACGCGATGCTGGTAGATCTGCGGCACCGCGAAGAAGCCGAACAGCATCGCGATGACGAAGATGTTGTCGACGGCGAGCGACTTTTCCACGAGGTATCCCGTGATGTACTTCACCATCGCGTCCGACCCATCGTTGTACACCGTGCCCAGGCCGGGGATTTCCGTGGGCGTGAGGGTCATCTGATCGACGGTGAGACCGAGCCCCATCCAGTGCCTCTCGTAGCCCACGTAGATGAATGCGGAGAAGGCGAGCCCGAGGCTGATCCAGAAGGCGGACCAGCCGAGTGCTTCTCGCACGGAAACGACATGGGCTTTCTTGTGAAAGACCCCCAAGTCGAGGGCGAGGAGGACGAGCACGAGGGTTATGAAGGCGGCATACATCCAAAGCATCCGGCAAGTTTACGTGGCGGTGTGCGTCTGCGGGTATCCTTGCGACCGTGAAAATTCCCGCGCTCATTCTGGCCATGGCCCTCGCCTCTGCCGCGAAGGTCGGAGGTTCTCCGATGTCCGATTCCTTCTACTCCCTCAAGACCATCACCCTTCAAGGGAAGCCGGCCGATCTCGCGCACTACGCGGGCAAGGTCACGCTCGTCGTGAACGTGGCGAGCGCTTGCGGCTACACCCCCCAGTACAAGGGGCTCCAGGCGCTTCGCACGGAGCTTTCCGCGAAAGGCTTCGAGGTTCTCGGTTTTCCGAGCAATGAGTTCGGCGGCCAGGAGCCGGGCTCGGCGGCCGAGATCCAGACGTTCTGCGAGCGCAACTACGGCGTCACTTTTCCGATGTTCTCGAAGCTCGTGACGAAGCCTGGCGATGGCCAGTCGCCGGTCTATGCCTTCCTCACGAAGGACAAGCCGGCGCCCAACTGGAACTTCTGCAAGTACCTCGTGGGCAAGGATGGAAAGGTCATCGCGTTCTTCCCGAGCAAGGTCACGCCGGATGCCGCGGAGCTCCGCGAGGCGATCGAGAAGGCGCTGAAATAAGCGGTCTTCTTACGGGGCCGAAGCCGGGGGGACGCGACGCTTCGTCGCCTGCTCGAACGAGAAAGCAAGTTCGAGGAGCCGCGGTTCGCTGCACGCCATGCCGGTGAACCCGACGCCGTAGGGACTCGGCTTCGGGTCGAATCCGTCCGGAAACGGATTCCGGGGCGCGGTTCCCCCGGTTGCTCCGGGCGGTCCAGCGAAGGGAACGTTCGGCGCCTGGGCGAAGGGGACGAGAACGGTCGGATAACCCGCCTTCGCTCCGATCGCGGCCGCGGACGGACCCGGGAACAGCAGAGCATCGAGGTTGTGTTTCTTCATCACCGCGTCGAGCCCTTCGGTCGCGGCGAGACGGATGTCCTTCGCGCGGTCGGCCTGATATCGCGAACGGTCCATCTGCACGTCCATCTCATCGGAGATGTCGAGCTGCGCCTGTCCGTACTTGATGGCGCCGGCCTTCTGGTGCGCCACGTTCCAGGTTCGAAGTTCGGTCAGCGACTTGACCGGCGCTGTGGTGCCGAGTGTCTTGAGCCACGCATTGAAGTCGCGTTTCATGCCGTATTTCAGAACGATGGAGCACTCCGCGTCCTTGCCCTTGCCGTTGTCGAGGCCGCCGCAGACGCCCCAGGTGAGGAAACTGTTGGCTGCGTCTTCGGTAACGATGCTTGGAATGTCGGTCGGATCCACGATGACGGCGCCTTGCTGCTCCAGGATCGTGATGGCTTCACCCATGATGCGCGTCTGCTCCGGGTTGAGGCCGCCGCGCGGCTCCTTCTGGCCGGGAACCGGGGTTTTGTCGTAGAACGATGCGCGGGGAATTCCGATTCGCGCTCCCTTAAGCCCGGACGGATTCAGAAACTTCGTGTAGTCGCGACCCGGCGGCGCGACGCAGGCTTTGGTCGCCGCGTCATTCGGATCCGGCGCTGCGCTTTCGAGGGCGCCCATCAGCACCGCGACGTCGGTGACAGTTCGGCCCATCGGTCCCGCGGTGTCCTGATCGGCGGTGATCGGGATGATCCCGTAGCGGCTGATCCGGCCCACCGTGGGTTTTATCGCCGCGAGCATGTTCTGATTGGCCGGGCTCAGGATCGATCCCGATGTCTCGGTGCCCACGTTCGCGGCCCAGAAGTTCGCGGCGGTGCCGATGCCCGAGCTCGACCCGCCGGTCGAAAGCACCGGTCGTCCGTCGAAGTTCGCTTCGCGGGGATCGCGTCGCGGGTCGTAGGGGTTCATGCCGTAGCCGGTGAGCGCGTTGTAGTTCGCGGGCATTCCGGACGCCACCCAGTTCGCGAGTTCGGTGAGGCCGGTCTTCGCGATGATGATGGCCCCCGCGTCGCGCAGGTTCTTCGTGAGAGTCGCTTCGTAACCTGGCGTGAAACCGTCGAACGCAAGCGCCCCTCCCGTGGTGGGCATGTTCGTGGTGTGGATGTTGTCCTTGAGGGCCACGGGGATGCCGTGGAGCGCTCCGCGGATCCTTCCGGCAGCTCGTTCCCGGTCGAGTTCCTCCGCCTCCTTGAGCGCGTTCGGGTTC
>JANNJB010000159.1:0-5562 GCA_031405615.1 Vicinamibacteria bacterium
GGGGCCCATCACCATTCCGCCGCAGAAGGAGTTGCCGCAGGTGGCGCCGGCGCCCAGGATCTCGCCCGCGGCGAACAGGCCATCGATCGTGGTCCCGTCTTCACGCCTCACGCGCAGCAGCGTGTCGACGTCGACTCCTGAGAAGGTGACGAGGGAGATTCCGTGGTTCCTCATCGCATAGAAGGGCGGCTTCACGATGGGGGCGGGAAGGAACTTGCGGCCGAAGTCGGGATCGACGCCTCTCTCGACATAGCTGTTGTAGAGCTCGACCGTCCGTTCGAGACCGAAGCTGTCGATTCCCGCCACCGCGGCGAGGTCAAACACCGTGTCGGCGACGTGGATCCCTTCACGTTTCCCCGCCCGCGCGCGGAGGTCGTCCTTCGACCACCCCACCACGATGTTCCTAGACATCTCCAACGCGTGATCGTCGAACACCGTGAAGAAAGTGAGGCCGTCCGCGCGCATCAGAGCGCGCTCCTTCGCGTCGATGCTCTCCTCGTCCTCGGCGACCCAGCGTTTCCCGAAACGGTCGACGTAGATCTCGTAAGGCGGCCGCTCACTGGCGATGAGCAGGGGCCGGTCCTTCCAGATCACCTTGTGCGGATCGTCGGGATGAGGCAGGCCGCCGAAGGTCGGCAGGAAGGTCTGCCGGCCGGCGATGTAGGCGCCGAGGCCCCGGGCCATGACGAGGCCGTCGCCCGTCGCATGGTCACGAGCCGCGGATACGAGCGGGAATCCTTCGATCTCCTTGAAGAGATCCGGCGAGGCCGCGAAACCTCCGGTGGCGAGAACCACGCCCTTGTCGGCGAGGGCGCGCTGCACCGCGCCGTCTTTCACGTACTGGACGCCCACCACGCGGCCCTCGTCGGTGAGCAGGCCCTTGACCCGCGCGCCGAGCGCCAACGTCACGTCCCCTGAAGCGACGAGAGGCTTGATCAGGCGGTCCAGGACTTTCAGGACCGAGCGCGCTTCATCGACGCCGTAGTACGTCCGGGCCACCGAGTAGGGCTCGTGACCATGGACGATGCGCGGCGTCTCCGGCGCGAACTCGAAACCCTCGTCCTGCAGCCAGTCGATGAGCCAGGCCGACTGGGACAGCGCCAGCTGCACGAGATCCTTGCGCACGCTCCCCCTGGAGATGCGCATGATGTCGTCGTAGTGATCGTCTGAGTAATCTTCGATCCCGCGTTCCTTCTGACGCTTCGTTCCCGCCGCGGACAGATGGCCGCCCGAGACGTGGAGGGTGCCCCCGATCTCCGGCTCCTTGTCGAGCAACAGAACCCGCGCGCCCGCCCGGGCCCCGAAGATCGCGCAGGGCAAACCGGCGGTCCCCGCCCCGACCACGATGATGTCGTAGCTGCTCATTGGGCGGAGTCTTCCATGCGCCGAGGGGTTCTTCAACTCCCCGGGACGTTTGACGAGGGCCGCTCCGACCCTCTAGCGTCCGGCCATGGATCTCTCCCAGCTCTTCCGCGACCACGTGGCGAAGGTGACCGACTCCGCGGCCCGCACGCTCTCCGAAACGAAGTACGACGCCCTCGTGCTCGGCGCGGGATCGCAGATGGTCTACTACGCCGACGACATGGAACCTCCGTTCCGGTCGAACCCGCACTTCGCGGGCGTGGCGCCGCTCAAGGGGCCGCATCACGCGATCGTCGTGAAGCCGGGGGTGAAGCCGCGTCTCATCCGCTTTGCTCCGAAAGACTACTGGTACGAGCGCGCGCCCTTCGCCCAGGACTTCTGGACGAGCGAATTCGACCTCGACGAAGCGGACAGCGCCGACAGCGTCATGGCGAAGATCGGATCGGTCGGCCGCGCGGTGTTCGTGGGCGACGACGAAGCGAGAGCAACGGCCGTGGGCTTCACCGTCAATCCGACGGACGTCGTGAAGCGCCTCGACTGGGACCGCGCCACCAAGACCGCGTACGAGGTCGAATGCCTGAGTCGCGCGACCATTGCCGGGGCCGGCGGACACCTCGCGGCCAAAGAGGCGTTCTTGAAGGGCGAGAGCGAACTCGGGATTCATCACGCCTTCCTGCGCGGCGCCGGCGCGAGCGAAGACCTCCTTCCTTATCCAACCATCGTCTGCCTGGACGAGAGGGCCGCCATCCTTCACTACCACGCGAAGCGCTCCCTCGGGTCGGGCCGCGTTCTCCTCCTCGACGCCGGGGCCTCGCACCTCGGTTACGGCTGCGATATCACACGAACAAGTGTGGCGCCGTCGGCTGATGCGAGGTTCGCGAACCTCGTGAAGGATCTCGATGCCCTGCAGCTGCGCCTCTGCGCGATGACGAAGGCGGGAACGTCCTATGTCGAGATTCACCTCGCGGCGCACCGGGAGATCGGTCTGCTCCTCATCCAGCATGGCGTGTTGAAGTGCTCGATTGATGAGGCGGTCTCGAAGCACTACACCTCGGTCTTCTTCCCGCACGGCGTCGGGCACCACCTCGGCATCCAGGTCCACGACATCGGCGGTCGTCAGAAGGCGCGCGAAGGCGGCGTTCTGCCTCCGCCCGAGGCCCATCCGTACCTGCGCAACACCCGCGTGATGGAAGTGGGCCACGTGTTCACCATCGAGCCGGGGATCTACTTCGTCCAGATGCTCCTCGAGCCCCATCGCGTTGGCCCCACGAGCGGCGCCTTCAACTGGGATCTCATCGATGCCCTCGCGCCCTATGGCGGCATCCGGGTCGAGGACAATGTGGTCGTGACCGGCACAGGCCACCGCAACCTCACCCGCGAGGTGTTGGCGCACTAGCAGGGCGAGAGAGCACACCGACCGCGAGGCCGAAAACCAGGTAGTGCCCGGTGAAGGCGAGGACGTAGTCGGCGAAACCGTGAACCAGCATGCCCACGAGAATCAGCAGAGCAATGCGCGCCGCATCGGATGTCTCGGCGAGCCGGACGCCCGTCCAGAGCGCAAACGCGACCGCGGCGGCGAAAGCCGCGAGCCCAAGAGCGCCGAGGGTCGCCGCGAACTCGAGGAACATGTTGTTGGCGAACACGCGGGTGTCGAACACGTCCTTCCCGGCCATCGTCCCGTAGGTCCACCGGAAGTTGTCGGGCCCGGCGCCGAAGAAAGGATTCTCCGCCCACATCCTGACCGCGATCGTCCATAGATCGAGTCTTGAAGGCCGCCAGGCGAGGGTGTCGGGGATCGCCGCAAGCGCCGACTTCTCGGAAGGCGGCGAAGATGGAGGGGGAGCGGCGTCAGGTCCCTCGCCGACGGTCAGGCGAGCCGTGCCGGGCTTCACGCCCTGTCCGGAGAACCACGTGGTCCGTTCGTGAACCATGTCCCACATCAGCACGTACTCGCCGGGTTTCGCGGGCGCGCGGAGGAGCGCATCGAGGGTCACCGAATCGCCCGGCATGACGTCGCGGGGAAGGTCCGTACGCGGGCCGTCGACAAGGGGCAGGGTCGCGTGCTCGTAGAGGTGATACGAAAGGTGGATCTCCTCGGACTCTCGCCAGGGCCTTCGGCCCGCGTTTGTGACCTTGACGGGCACGATCGTGCTCTCACTCGGCCGCAGTTCGTGTCGTGCCGGCGCTGCGTACACCGCCGAGTAGAAGTCGTTCGCGTTTTCGCCGCCGAAGCGGATCTGAGAGATCTCTTCGCGGCCGACGAAAAGACCAAGCACTGCAAGATACGCAAGGGTTGGCGCGGCGCGCCCGCGGCCCCGCTCGAACCAGGCCAGGCCCACCAGGGCCGCCAGGCCGGCCAGCCAGGCTCCCCGCGAATAGGTGAACGCGAGGCCGAGGGCGGAGGTGGCTATGAAGAGAGCGCGGATCCATGGCCGCGAGCGCAGCAACGTCGCGCCGGCAAGGAGCGCGTAAAGGATCATGGCCGCGCCAAGATTTGGATACTCCGACCCCGCCGAGGCGCGGCGGATCCCCGCGACGTTGAAGGGGATCTCCCGGAACACCGCGAGCAACCCATCCAGGAATCGAACCCCCATCCCCTCGGCGATCGCGAGAATCGCGGCGAGCGATCCTGAAATCGTGAGAGCGCCAAAACCCCACTTCAGATCGTCGCCAAAAAGCCGGGAAACCAGAACCGCGAACGAAACCATCGCCCCGAGGCGCAGCGCGAACTTCAACGAACGAGCGGGATCGAGGGAGGCGAGACTCGCGGAGACAAGGGCGACCCCGACCATGAGGGCGAGGGCCAGAAGCGCGGGCGACGACCGCACGCGCCAGGGGCGATGCCAGGAGGTGAACGCGAAGACCGCGAAACACGGGAGCGCCACGGCCTCGAGCAGCGACAGCCTGAAGAAGCCGAGGGGTATCGTGAAACGCGGTTCGAAGGGTGCGAGCAGGAGGAGAACGACGAGGCAGACCCGGGCGATCATGTCCCGGGCGTTGGCAGCGTGGCCACCCAGTCGAGGTACGGACCGAGCTTGAACTTCCTCGCGGTGTTGGCGGACGACATGTACCGGATCTGGCCGAGGACGTTCCGCTGTGGCGCCCAGGGCCGGTCGAACAGGCCGAAGCACCACAAGATGCCGGTGTACGAGTTCGGATTCCGTCCGTCGAGCGCGTACTTGTTGTTGAGATGGATGAGGGTCTGGTACGCCTCCTCGGGAGTGCGCGACCACTCGATCACTTTCTTGCCCCACAACATCCGCAGGTAGTTGTGAATGCCGCCGGTGGCCATCAGTTCACGCTGCGCGGCGTTCCAGAGCGGGTCGTGCGTGTTGGCACTCTCCCACGCGGCCAGGTCGTACACGAATTCGCGCCGGTCGCTCGCGTGCAGATGCAACGTCGCGCGGGCCCAGGCGGGTAGCGCGGTTTCGAGGGACTTCGTGTCCTCGCGTCGATGAAGGTGCCAGACGTAACCGACGTCGCGCCAGGTGAGGGCCTCGTCGAGAAACGAGTTCGCATTCCGGTCCGCGCCGAAGAAGCCCTCGCGCTTCCCCGCCACCTCGAGGTGAAGACGCGACCGCGCGTAGCCGCCGGTGCATCGACGGCGACCTGCCGATGACCTCTGCGGGCGAGTAGCCGGTCATCTCGGTGAATGCCCTATTGACGCGCAGGATCATTCCGCCGGCGTCGGTCACCATCATGCCGTGCAGCGATTCGAAGGCCGTGGCGGCAATGCGCATTTCCTGCTCGACGCGACGGCTATCGGTAATGTCGCGCATCACGCTGACGACGTGCGTGTGCCGGCCGTCGCTGTCGAGGACCGGGGTGACCGAAACTTCGCTCCAGTAGGCTTCGCCGCTTTTGCGATAGCCGAGAATCTTTCGCGTCAGCGCTTGTCCTGCCGTGGTCGCCGCCCGGAGCTCGCTGCGCACCACGGAATCCGTTTCCGGTCCGTAGAGAAAGCCCGGCCGCTAGCCGAGAAATTCCGCCGCGCAGTAGCCGGTGAACTGCTGGAAGGCTTCGTTGGCAAAGGTGATTTTCTTGCCTTCGCCGGTGATCAGCACGCCCTGCGAAATCGAGCTCAATGCCTTGTGGTGCAGACGCAGGAAAGCTTCGCTTTTCGATTGCACCTCGGCCTGCGCGATGCGCAGGATATTTTCCCGGAAGACGACGGTGGCGCGCGCCATGTCGCCGATCTCG
>JANNJB010000160.1:0-1517 GCA_031405615.1 Vicinamibacteria bacterium
GAGGAAGAAAGTTAGAGAAATACCTCAATATTTAGATACAGGGATTTACCCGAAGAGATACAGGGAGAGAGCTAGAAGGTAGGGCCAAGGAAACCTTGATACCAATCGAGGAGCGGTTGCCGGCGCCAGGTGGCAGGTCTCGGTGAGCGGCGGCCGGGAGCCCTCCTGGCGAAGCGACGGGGGCGAGTTGTATTACCTCGATGGCGGGGGAATGATCGTGGCGTTGCCGGTCGATCGAAAAGCTCCCTCCTTCGCTCCGGGCACGCCGCAGCCTCTTTTCGCCCACACACCGCGGGCGCGCTTCACAAACTCCTACGATGCATCCCGGGACGGCTCCCGCTTCCTGGTGGCGGTGGCCACGCCGAGAGGTCGGGCGCCCAGCTCGACCGTCGTCCTCAACTGGGCCGCGGCGCTCCGGAAATGACTCTTCACAGGCGCGCTCAATCCGCCCTCACCGCCTCCGCGATGGGCAGCGAGGCCGCCCGGGCCGCGGGCAAAAGTCCGCCCAGCACACCCATGGCCAGCGCGAAACCCATGCTCGCGGCGATGATTTCCGGGGTGATCCGGAAAGCGAACGCCACCTCGCTGAAGCTCTGCAGGTTCGAGGTGCTCGTCGAGTAACCGTGGAGCGTGGAGGCGGCGAGACACCCCAGGGCTCCTCCGACAACCCCCAGGACCGCCGACTCCGCGACGAACGAGAAGAGGATCGCGGAGCGCGAGAAGCCGATGGCGCGGAGCGTGCCGATCTCGCGGGTGCGCGAAGCCACCACCCGGTACATGGTGTTCATCGCCGCGAACACCGCTCCGATTCCCATCACCACCGCGACGAGCCCGCCCAGGAGACGAATGGTCTTCGCCACCGGGCCCGCCTGATCCTCGTAGTACTGCCGTTCGGACACGGCCTTGAGCGGCATGTTGGGCTGAAGGCGCATCCAGCGGTCGAGCGCCTTTATCTGGTCCGGATCCTTCATTCGAATCACGAGGGAGTTCGACCCCGCTCCGCGCCGGAGGGAGGAACGAAGCACCTCGTAGTCGCCCCAGACTTCGCTTTCGAAAGCGGCCCCTTCCGATTCGAAGATGCCGACGATGCGCAGTTGTTTGCGCCGGTACTTGAGCGTCCCACCGAGTTCGAGACCGTGCACGCGGTCCATGATCCTCCGGCCGACAATGATCTCTTCGAGGCCGGGCGTGAAATTCCGGCCCGCGGTGAACCGGATCCCGGTTCGCACCAGAAAGGCCTGAGGGGTCACCGAACGGAGCACCACATTCGTCCGCTTGCCGTCGGTCTTCCTTGGCAGCGCCATCACGGCCACCCACTCCCACGAAGCCATGGGCTGCCCGTTTCTGGCGAGGGCGGGCTGCGCCTGGTCGATGATCGCGGTGCGCTGCTCGAGTTCGATCCGCGACGTCATCTCCGAGTTCGACCCGCGGCTCACGATCATCGCGTTGTCGTCCCGGCCCGTGCCGCGAAGGGCGGTCGCGAAGCCCTGCGACATGGAAGTCAGAACCACGAATAC
>JANNJB010000161.1:0-5300 GCA_031405615.1 Vicinamibacteria bacterium
GACACCCCGGCCGTATCGGCGACTTGATAAATGGTGGCGGCTTCGCTCATCTCGCGTCATCAGTCCGGGTGTTCTCGGCCACACGTACGCTTTGTCTATCGATCGTATCCGTTACTTCTTGGCCACCACCGCCGCGCGGATGCCCTTGGGCGTGTCGGTCTGATAGAAGTGGTCGAAGGCGACGAATCCGCAGCCCCCGGTCTCTTCATCGTAGATCTTGATGTCGATCTTCTCCCCGATCAGGGCGCTGGTGTCGAAGTAGACATAGTGCTGATCACCCTTCAGAACGGGATCCCCGCAACTGTTGGGCCGGTAGTCGGCGAGGGTCTGCCCGGCGTAGATGATCCTCACACCCACGGGCGCCGTGCCGTTGCCGCCGGACATCAGGAATCCGATGGCATCCTTGGTGACGGTCACGTCCTTGATCGTGATGCTGCCCGTGGGCGCGTCGCAGCCGGCTGCGCCGATCTCGCAGGTGGAAACCGCTGCATCGCCGATGCGTGCCGCCACCGTCGCCAGGCCCGCATTGGCGTATTCGAGATTGTTCCAGTTCGTCGTCGTCGCGAACGCGCCGGTCAGGGTGAACTTGCTCGTCTGCTGCTGCATGAGCGCCGGATATTCGAAACTGGAGATGATGTTCTCCGGAACGAATGTGGAGGCGTCCGTGGTCACGCGGGCCGATTTGGTCGAGACACGGCACGTCGGACACGACGTCACCGTCACGGTGAGTGCGCGCGTTGTCGGCGTGGAGTAGGTGTCGTTGGCCGTCACTGTCGCCTGATAGACGTTGTCCTTGTTGGCATCGGCCGGCGCCGTGAAGTCCGGCGGCAGCGCGAACCGGACCGTGCCGTCGTTCGTGATGGAGAAGGCCCCCGCGTCCGCACCGGAAAGGGCCAGCGTGACGGCATTTCCGTCAGGACTGGTCACCGAGAGTTTGGTGACGGCGGTCGTGAACTCCTGGACGCTGATCGGGCCGGTCTCGGCGATCACCGGCGATCGAGGCTGTGGAAGCGGTCCCGGGTCTGTGCCACCGCAAGCAGTCAGCAAGGCCATCAGCGCCACGGCCCAAAGAAGTCTTTTCATTGTG
This sequence comes from Vicinamibacteria bacterium, assembly GCA_031405615.1. Taxonomy (GTDB): domain Bacteria; phylum Acidobacteriota; class Vicinamibacteria; order Fen-336; family JAGNNV01; genus JAGNNV01. Next base: position 1,088 of record JANNJB010000161.1, read on the forward strand.
TTCTCCTGGCTCAGAAGAAGTAGGTGAAGCTGGCCCGCAGCGTCCTGCCGAACAAGGGGCGCGCCACGCCGCGGTTGGTGGCGCCGTTGGGTCCCTTCAGGTCGGCGAACAGCGGATCGCCTTCCGTGAACGACAGCTTGTTCGTGATGTTCGAGACGTGAAACTGGAACGCGGAGTTCTTGTCGAAGTCCCAGATGAACCCACCATCGAGGTGGTAGTAGGCGGGGTACAGCGTGACGTTGATGTCCTGCGACTCGGAGAAGCGGCTGCCGAAGCGAGTGAACTTCGCGTAGGGCTTGAGCGGCCATCCGGTCAGCGGCTTGGTGTCGTAGACCGCCTGCACGTTGATCATGTGTGCCGCGAGCCGCCTCGGCCTGCGGCCGTTTTCGCCGATGCTTTCGAACGTGTATCCGGTGACCACGTCATTGACGCGGACCTCCCTCACCGTCCTGTAGTTCGCGTCGATGATCTTGGGGTCCTGCACGACCACGCTGCCGCGCAGCTCCAGGCCCTGCACCGATCGCGGACGCCAAGCCGCCTCGACTTCCACGCCGATGTTCTCGATGCCGCGCTTGTAGAACTCGCGCACCTCCGGGCAGGAATTGATGTTCGGGACGCCGCCGGTCACCGTGCATTGGGATGACGTGAAGTCCCTGAAGGTGATGACGTTGTCCCTGGGACTGAACTTGTTGTAGAAAAGCGCGACCTGCGTGTCCCAGTTGTCTGCGTAATAGCGCAGGCCCGTTTCGTACTGCATGATCTTCTCGACCTTGCTGCCCGGGATGCTCGGGTCGACGCGAAACTCATTCAGGTCCTCGAGACTGGGCAGCCGGAAGGAACTGGAAACGAGCCCGTACACCGCGACGTTGGGACGGATCGAATAGTTGCCGCCGAGGGACCAGCCGGTGCCGCGCAGCGACGTGTTCAGGTAGCGCGGCGCCCCCGGCAGGAACACCTCGTTGTCGGCGGTGGTGTCGCCCGCGCTTCCGGGCGCGACGGAGGCCGGCGTCAGGTCGGCGGCCTGCGAACGATCGAATCGAACGACGCTCGCCTTCTGCGTCTGATGGCGCACGCCGAAATCCAGCTTGAGGCGCTTGTCCAGGGTTTCCCAGTGGTCGTGCAGATAGAGGGCTTGGCCGCGCACGGTCGAGTCGGAGACGTAGCCGAAGAAGCCCGGCAGGATCGCGCCATCCAGGGTCAGCGACGGACCCACGGCATTGCCCGTCGCATCGACGCCGCGCAGGTTCACCAGGCGCGACTTCTCTTCGATGGTCGAGACGAGCAGCGAGGCCTGGAAGTTCTGCTTGGCGCTGTAGGTGGTCGCATAGCCGCCCAAGGTCACCGAGTGCTTGCCGGCCAAGGTGAAGGACTTGCCCAGCTTGAAGTCTGCCGAGGAGCTCTTGGCTTCGGTCGTGGCGACGAAGGGCAGCAGGAAATCGAGGTACGCGCTGTCGGCCACGCGGGCGCCGCTGTCGGTGTAGAAGGCACCGACGCCCTGGGTCTTGGCGTACTGGCTCACGAGCTGGTCGCGGCTGATCCCGGCGAATGCCGTCGCCGGGTTGGCCGGAATGTTGAAGAAGCCGGCGAGCTTGGCGTACGCGAACGGGCTCATCGCGGGGTTGCTCGCCAGCGCCAAGGCCTGGCCCAACGCCGGGTTGACGACGTCGTTCTGGTAGCGCGCGTTGTTGAAGCGCGAGGCCGTGGTCGTGTCGTTGCCGGTGAACATCGCGGTGAAGCCGCTGGTTCCGCTGGTGGTGCGCAGGCCGGCGTCGAAGGTCCATCCGGAATCGAATTCGTGGCTCAGCTTGAGCGTGTAGATGCCGAAGTCGGGATGGATGCCGTCGGCCATGTCGACCTTGCGCTGGCCATACTCGCCGAGCATCGTGGAGATGCGGTTGAAGGGCGAGCCCACGGTGCCACGCTTGAAGTCGATCCCGATCGGCCACACCTCGTTCATGCGGACGCGGGTGGGATTTGCCGGCGTGCCGGACTGCGAGAAACCCGGCACCTGGAACGGCAGGTTCTGGAAGAACGCCGTGCGGTCATTGATCTTCAGCGCATGCAGCTGAATCTCGGTGCGGTCGTCGTCGGTCCGGTAGACGAGGTTGCCGCGCAGCTGGCCGCCTCGATCCGCTGTGTACCCGGTGTCGCGGATGCCGTCCGAGGTGCGGTAGAAGCCGCCCAACGCAAACGTCAGGTTCTTGCTCAGCGGGCCGGCGACGAAGAAGTCGTTGCGCAGGAAGTTGTAGTCGGCGATTTCGACCTTGTACCCGCCCTCGAAGACCTGGCCGCCGATGCGCGTGATGTGGTTGATGGTCGCGCCCAGGCCGTTCGAGTAGAGGATGCCGCCGGTGCCCCCTTTGACGACCTCGACGCGCTTGGTCATGAGATCGTGGCGGACCGCAACGTCGTTGTTCATGAACTGCACTTCCGGCTCTTCGAACCACGGCAGTCCATCGATGAGCTGCGGCGCGTACCGGTAGCCCCCGGTGACGGGCAAGCCGCGCACGGTGATGTTGTTGCTCGCCTCACCCGCCGTACTGCCCTCGGCGTAGATGCCGGGCACGTTTTGCAGCAGGTCTGCCGTGCTGATGGGCGCCAAACGGCGGATCTCGGCGTCCGTGATCGTGTTGATGGTGAAAGTCGAATCCTTCTTGAGCGTGCCTTTGCCGGTGCCCGTCACGATGACGAGCTGGCTCGAGTCGGTCGCCTCGGGCTTCACATCGGGGCCGGTGGCAGGCGCCTGGGCGAACGCCGCTTGCATCGCGACGGCCAAAGGCAAAATTCCAAATGGGACGACGCCCGTTCTGATTCTCATGGTCTGGTCTCCTGAGTTGTCTGGTTCCTGGCTTTGATAGGCCGTCGCCTCTACCCCGGGGGGCGCCGAAGCGGCCACAGCTGCACATTCGCCGATACCGGTTGATCTCCCGGCACAGCCATGCGCACCTGCGTGCTTGCGGAAAGTGACGGATAGCTGCGCACCGCATACGCCGCGGCGTCGTTCACGAACACTTCGATGACCGAACCATCGACGATCACGCGCAAGGTGCGCATCGGCCCGAAGGCATCGGTCGGGTACTCCCCGTGAAGCACCGGAGGGCCTTCGTTGTCCGCGGACAGCGTGGATTTCGTCTTGTCCACGCTGACACGCCCCTTGGACGGATCGAAGAGCAGGCGCGTGAACTCCCTGCCGTCATCCGATGCCATGACGTCGATCACGATCGTCCCGGACCCGAGGCGCGCGGCGTCGAGTTCGACGAGAAGCTCGAAGGCATGAAGATCGCTTGACAGCCTGACGGGTTCGTTTCCGAGCACCACGCCGGCGCGCGCGAATCGGCGTTCGCCACGCAGCGCGGCCAACTCGGGGGCCGGCGCCTGGCCCAGCGTCCGCTGATCCGGCAGCAGAGTCCAGACACGGGGCAGGCTGAAGGTGTTGGCCCATCCCGCACGCTCCTGGGCAGGTGGCGTGCGTCGCTCGTCAACGATGCCGATGGCCCGCAGCCGGCCATCTGCGGCACGCCCGACCGTCGGCGCGAGATGGCCAGGCACCATGTCCAGGTTCTTGGGGGTGCGAAAGAAAGGCTTGAAGACGCCGCTGGACCACTCCCCCGTCCAGTAGACGGCCCGCGTGGCCGGGTCTCCGTACTTGCTGATCCTGCCGCCGATGGGATTGACGACGAGGATCGACACACGGTCCGAAAGCCGCTCGAAAACGGGCATCTCCCATATCTCCGATCCGGGATCGAGGACGCGATAGCTCGGTTCCATGAAGCGCCGCTGCCGCTGCCAGCGGGCGCCTTTCTCGTCCCGTTGCAGCACCAGGTACTCGAGGCCGCCGCCCGTCTCCAGGGTGGCACCGACGAGCATGTGCCAGGTGTGGGCCTCCTTCCACAGATACGGGTCGCGAAAGTCCTTCACATCGCGGGTGTCGAGAATCGGCCCCAGCTTGCGCCATTCACGCAATTGCGGGTCCTCGCTGACGGCCATTGCGATGCCCGGATTGCTGGCCGCGAGCCGCTCGCCATGGTTCACGCTGGTGTAGAAGGCAAAGGCTTTGTCGCCGTCGACGATGACGTGGCCCGACCAGATCCCCTTCATGTCGAAGCCGAACTTCTCCGTCTGCAGCTCGGGACGCAAGGCATCCGGCAGGTGCTCCCAGGTGACCAGATCGCGGCTGGACATGTGCCCCCAGTGCATCTGGGTCTTGAAGGGC
>JANNJB010000162.1:0-6215 GCA_031405615.1 Vicinamibacteria bacterium
CTTCCTCGGCCTGCTCGGCAAGGCCACGGTCACCATCGAGAACTCGAACGCCGACATCTGGATCGTCGCCAAGAACACTCCGAACGTCGACTTCGGCAATCCCTTTCCCGAGACCGCGTTCCTCCGCGCGCGCGGCGTGCCGGGCGTCGAACGCGCCGATAACGCGATCGTCCAGTTCGTCAACATTCAACTCCCCACCGGCGCCACCGAAAACGCGCTCGTCTACGGCCTCTCGGATCCTTCGTATTGGAACCTGCCCTGGAAGGTCGAGGCCGGCCGGGTCGAGGATCTGAACCGCGGTTACAACCTCATGATGGATCGCTCCGCGAAGTTGCGCTTCGGCGGGTTCGACGTGGGCGACTATCGCGAAGTGGGCGGCCGAAGGTTCCGCATCATCGGCCGGAGCGCTGAAGCCGAGTCCTTCACCACCACGCCGATCGTCTTCATGGATTTTGGCAATGCCCAGAGCCTGCTCGAACAGCTGAGCGGGAATACCACCTACGTCCTGGTCAAGGTGGCGAAGGGGTATGACCCTGCCGAAGTTGCGGCGCGCCTTCGTCCAATGTTCCCCTTCAACAACGTCCACACCCGCGATGAATGGGCGGCGGCCTCGCGCGGCTACTGGATCGAATCCACCGGCCTTGGAATGAGCATGGGCGTCACGGTGTTCCTCGGGATCCTGGTGGGCGTCGTCATCGTGGCGCAGACCCTGTACACCTCGGCGGTCGAGCACATCCGCGAGTTCGGTACGGTGAAGGCGATCGGGGGATCGAACTGGGACATCTACAAGATCCTCGGCGAGCAGGCGCTGATCGCCGCGGTCCTGGGCTTTCTCCTCGGTGCGGGCGCGTCGTACGCGGTCCGGCCCGCCATGGCCAGCATCCATCTCACCGTCCTGCTGACCCCTCAGTTCTCCGGCATCGTGTTCGTCGGCACGGTGGCGATGTGCCTGGCCGCCGCTCTCTTCTCTTTCCGCCGCGTGGCTCTCATCGACCCCGCGCTCGTATTCCGAGGTTGATCCCCATGAAGAAAGTCCTGGAAGCGCGGATCATCCGCAAGACGTTTGAAGAAGGCTCGCAGCGGGTTGAGGTTTTGCGCGGCGTGAGCCTCGACGTAGCCGCGGGCGAGATCGTGTCCCTCGAAGGACCCTCGGGGTCGGGCAAAACGACACTCCTCTCGATCATGGGTTGCATCCTCACGCCCACCACGGGCGAGGTGCACGTCGGCGGCCAGGCCATCAGCGGCAACGAGAAGGCCCTCCGCGATGCGCGACGCCGTTCGATCGGCTTCATCTTCCAGCAGTTCAATCTCTTCCCCGCCCTCACCGCGCGCGAGAACATCATCTACGCCCTCGGCATCAAGGGACACAAGGGGGCGAAGGCGCTCCTCGAAGCCGATCGTGTTCTCGATGCCGTGGGCCTTTCCGACCGGAAGAACTTCCTGCCGCGCGATCTTTCGGGTGGTCAGAAGCAGCGCGTGGCCATTGCGCGCGCGCTCGCCGGGTCGCCGGACGTCCTCCTCGCCGACGAACCCACCGCGAACCTCGATACCGCGGTGGGCGTCCAGATCCTCGACCTTTTCCGCGATCTCGCCAAGAGCGAGAACAAGGGGCTGATCATCGTCACCCACGATCCGAAGGTCCGCCGCGTCGCGGACCGCGTCGCCGGCATCGTCGACGGCCTCATCCTTCCCGAGGCCCACGCGGCCTGATTTTCCGGACTTTTTCAAAAGGACCACCATCATGCGATCCAGTCTTGTTGTGCTTTCATTCGCGGGCATCGGTCTCGCCCTTCTCGCGGGCACGGTCATGCAGGCTCAGCCTCAGGGCCCGGTTGAATCGGGTGCGACCAACGTCCCGGCCACCGCCCCCCTCGCAGGCGTCGCCGCGGAGGGCCGCGTGGTCGCGTACCCGGGCGCTGAAGTCACGATCGGCGCGGACGCGATCGGCCGTCTCCTTCGCGTCAACGTGGAAGAAGGCGACCTCGTGAAGGCGGGCCAGGTTCTCGCGGAGATCGACGCGAGCGATCTGATCGCGAGCCGCGACGAAGCGAAAGCCCGCCTCGTGGAGGCAGTGGCGGAGCGACAGCTCGCCCAGCTCAACGCCGAACGTCAGCTGAGACTCTTCGCCGAGGGCGTTCTTCCTGCTCACGACCGTGATGCGGCCTCGCGCGATGTCGAGATCACTCAGGCTCGGATCGAAACCGCCAACGCCTCCATCCGCCGTCTCGACGCCACCATCGCGAAGACGCGCCTGATCGCGCCGATCGCGGGCACCGTCACCTCGCGCATCGTCAACGCCGGCCAGATGGTCGATCGCGGCGATCCCGCGTTCATCGTGGCCGACCTCAACCGTCTGCGCATCGAAGGCGAGGCCCATGAGGCCGATGCCGATCGCGTCGCCATCGGCGCCGAAGTCGAGATCCGTGCCGACGGTTTCCCAAGGACGAGTTTCCGGGGTCGGGTCGAGGAGATCCCGGGCAGCGTGACTCTTCGCCGCATCAAGCCCCAGGATCCGGCACGCCCGACCGATGTTCGAGTGCTCGCACTGAAGGTCGCGTTCGATGGGAAGACGCCGCTCAAACTCGGCAGCACCGTGGATCTGGTGATCAGCGCTCCGAGGTAGCCGGGCTCTCTCCGCCCAAAACCGGTGGCTGAGTCCAGCAGATGGCCCCGCGCTCGCCCCCCAACCGTCATCGCGAGCGAGACGACGTCTCGGCTGGGAGCGAAGCGATCCTCGGTCGCCATCGTGATCCTTCGTTGCCGAGGATTGCTTCGGGCCACGGCAAGGGATGGGGGTCCTGTTGAGAAACCCGTGCGAATACGGCCCATTTCAGGCCCTTTTCCGTCATCGCGAGGGACCCTTCGTTTTGGCGTGGACCGAAGCGATCCCTCGAGAGATTGCTTCGCCGGCCGCCAACCGACGGCCAGCTCGCAATGACGGAGGGGTTGGGAATCGCCAGCCTTCCCGGCGTGCGACACTGACTTGACTCGTTGCAAGCTGTCCTCGGGCCAAGCCACTCGCGCTCGCATTTCGACGCCGTCCACATTTCTGACGCCGATTCCGGCCGACGTTTCGCAGAAGGTAAGTTTGAAGTGATGGGTCTCTTCGGTTCGAAGTCGGTCGTGGCGCCTCTCACATCAACAGACCTCGCGTTCCTGAAGGACTGGTCGTTTCCCTATTCCGAGATGACGGGCGCTCTCAAGGCCGAGTTCGAGGACCAGGTGGCGCATTTCCTGGCCGAACAGAGGATCACCGGTGTGAGCCTCGACGGGCCCATCGAGCGCGAGGACAAACTTCTCGCCGCGGCCTCGGCGTGCACTCTGTCGGCGGGCTGGCCGGGCTGGCGCTGGAAGGATGTCTCGGAGATTCTGCTCTATCCGGACGATTTCGACCGCGACTATCGCGTTGGCGGCGAGGACGAGAGCACGCCGGAGCATTCGGGACAGGCGCATCCGTGGGGCACGATCCTGATGTCGCTGCCCTCGCTCGAGGAAAGCTTCGACGATCCGCACGACGGCTACCACGTTGGCTATCACGAGTTCGCGCATGTCCTCGACAAGGACGAGCCTTCGGTGGGCGGATCCACGAGTTACGGCGGACTTCCCTCAAACGTGCAAGGCGCCTTCGCCGAAGCGATGTCGAAGGCCCTCGAAAAGGCACGTATCGCCCTCGTGAAGGGCGACTCGCCGCTCGACGAATACGGCCTCGAATCGCCGGCTGAACTCTGGGCGGTGGCGGTTGAAGGCTTCTTCGAAATGCCCGGCCCGATGCGGACCGCGCATCCGGACCTGCGCGAACTGCTCGACCTCTACTTCAATCAGCGGGCGCGTCATTGATGAACATCCTCGCAACAGCGGTGATCGCCATCTTGATGGCGCTTGCGGGATTGCACGTGTATTGGGGGCTCGGCGGTCTCTGGCCAGGCAGGACTGAGGCGGATTTACTGGCGCGCGTGGTCGGCCTCCAGCAGGGCGCGATGCCAGGGCGTGGGGCTTGTTTCGCGGTTGCCCTCGCGCTGTTGAGCGCTGCCTACATCGTCGCCGCACGGCAGGGCGCGCCGCAGCTCGGCCTTCCCGGAGCCTTGTGGACCGTGGGCTATTGGGGCGTCGGCCTCGTGTTCTTGCTGCGCGGGATCGCCGCCTATGCGCCCGGCGTGTTTTCCTACGCGATCGGCACACCCTTCTTCGACCTCAACCGTCACTACTACGCGCCGCTCTGCCTCGCCATCGCGGCCGCGATGGCCATTTCGTATGGGCGCGCATCGCACCCCGCTTAGCCCCTTCGACACCCGGGCGGAGCGCCGTCTGGTGGAGCGCGAAGCCGCCCCCGGGGGGCCAGGAGCCCTTCTTCCGCGCAGGCTCCTAGACACGATCGCGCGTCGAGCCAGCTCCACGGGGCTATAGACCGAACGGGTGGCTGATTCTGAATTGAGGGTGGTGAAGGTATCCCGCCAGGCGGACGACGGCGATGGATGGATGCGGGCCCTCTCTCCATCGGCTCGGGTCTTGAGTGTCCGCGCCGCGACCGAGAACGCCTGGCTTGCCAAGGAGGGAAAACGGATTGACTCCCGACTTCGTCGCGATGTTGTCCGCGTTGTCCGCCGAGGGTGTTGAGTTCACGGTCGAGGGAATCCCCGTCCTCTGCATCGAGGAATTCGTTCGCAACAAGCGCGCCTCGGGCCGGCCGAAGGATCGCGCCGATCTCATCCTGATCGGTCGCGACTAGAGGACTGCCCTCGCTATCGGCACGAGCGTATCGACCCTCCCTGCGTTGTACGCTAGAGTCATCGATATGGACACCGTTACCATTTCTCCCAAGTTCCAGGTCGTGATTCCCCGTCGCCTCCGGGAACAGCTGGGACTCAAGGCCGGGGGCAAGATGCGGGTCATCCGATATGGCGACCGCATCGAACTGCTGCCTGCCCGAAAGGCCAGCGACCTGCGGGGATTCCTCAAGGGCATGGACACCACCGTTCCCCGAGACCGCGATCGGGTGTGACGTCCGACAACGTCGTCGATTCCTCGGGCTGGCTCGAGTACTTCGCGGGCTCGTCCCGCGCGCGCTTGTTTGCCCCTGCGATCGAGGAAGCCGACCGTCTGGTGGTCCCGGTTCTGGTCCTCTATGAAGTGGTGAAGAAAGTGCGGCGAGAGCGCGGCGAGGCGGCGGCGCTGGAGGCGGCGGCCCTTCTTCGAAGCGGCCGGATCGTGGATGTCGATAGCGAGGTCGCGCTTGACGCGGCCCAGTTGGATCTGCCCCTCGCTGACAGCCTCATCTACGCCATCTCGCGGCGAGCCGGGGCGACCCTATGGACACAAGACGAGGATTCCGCGTCACTCCCCGGCGTCAAGTACTTCCCGAAGAAGTAGAGGCCGTCGGGAGTCCCGGACGCACTTTGAGCGTCGTCTCCTTGCGAATCTCAACCGTACCGACCTTCGCGCCGCGCGGCTTGCTCACGTTCTGCGCGAGGGTGCAGGAAACCGGAACAACCCCCGCATTACGCGCCTTGCTGTGATATGCGGCTACCGACGCCGCTACTTTGAGGGTGGCCTTGTCCGGCTCCTCGCCCTCGGGGCCTTGCAGAATGACGTGAGAGCCGGGCACACCGTGGACGTGGAACCAGTAGTCATTGGCCCGCGCGACGCGGAGACTGAGCGCTTCATTGTCTTCGTCGGTCTTGCCGACCAGGATCTTCCATCCGGCGGGAAGGGCGTACTCCCACGCGCGGACATCCTCAGAGCGAATCATGCCGGCGACCTCACCAAAACCAAAGAAGTTTGAACCGGCATCGCCCTCGATTCTCGCACCGGTGTCGCAGGTCGCGATTGGCGGCTCGTGGGTGAACGTTTCGCGCATGGAAACGGGTTTTCGCGCTGGACCCCGGCTTGCGCCGGGGTGACGTGAGTGTCCAACCAGCTTGGTAGTGGGAGGGATGCAGGGGGGGCTGCCCTTCGGCAGGCTCAGGGACCGCCCTTCGGCGGGCTCAGGGACCGCACAGCAGTCCGTTGGTGAACTGCGGCCTAACCAACGAACCAAGCGAAGGCGGGATTTACTCCCGCCGCAGCGACCCGGGGGTGCGGCCGCCGAGCGCGAGGTAGGGACCGAAGGGCAGGTAGCGATGCGAGGCGGCGAAGAACGAGAGGTGCTCGGCGTCCTCGGCGGAGAGCCCGTCCCAGCGGAGCCGCCAACGCGACGAGGGCCCGAGGGGCTCCACGGC
>JANNJB010000163.1:0-2158 GCA_031405615.1 Vicinamibacteria bacterium
ATCGGCAACGTCACACAAGTCGCGGCGGGCAACGCGCATACGCTGGCACTTCTGTCGGACGGGAGCGTGCGGGCATGGGGCGGCAACTTCTCCGGACAACTCGGGGATCAGACGACGACCGCCAGTGCGACGCCCGAAAGGTACGAGGCTCGTTCCGAGCACAAGAACGCGGCCACGTTCGCGAACTCCTCCGGCTCACCGACTCGGCCAAGCGGGACGTTCTTCGCCAGCGACTCGTAGTACTGCTCCTTCGTGATGCCTGCCGCCTTCACGCGGCTCTCCGCCAGTTCTTCGAGCCGGTCCGTCCTTGTGTAGCCAGGGCAGAGCGTGTTCACGAGAATGCCGTGCGGCCCCAACTCCTTCGAGAGCGACTTCGAGAAGCCGGCGATCGCCGGGCGGAACGTATTCGACAGGATCAGATTGTCGATCGGCTGCTTCACCGAGAGCGACGCGATGTTCAAGATCCGTCCCCACTTCGCCTGCTTCATGTGCGGGACAGCCGCGCGCACCAGGTTGATCACGTTTGCGAGCAGACCGTTGTAGGCCTTCTCCCACTCCGCCCCATCGGTGGCCTCGAAGTTCCCCGCCGGCGGCCCGCCCGTGTTCGTCACCAGAATGTCGAGCCGGCCGAACGCCCCCACCGTCTCACCGATGAAGCGCTCGCAGTCAGTTCGAAGGCCCACGTCCGCGGTGACCGCGAGAACCCGACCGCCGGTCTCTCGCTCGATGAAGTCGGCCGACGCGCGTATCTTCTTCGGGTCGCGGCCGCACACCGCGACCATGCAGCCTTCACGTGCCAGGGCCAGGGCGGTCGCCCGACCCAGACCGCGCGAGGCCGCCGCCACCGCGGCGCTCCGGCCCTTGAGCCCAAGATCCATGACGCCCTCCGCGCTACTGGACGCTCTCGCCGGTCACGCGCTTGACCAGCCGGCCGGGAGCGAGCGACGCGTTCGCGGCGACGCCGTTGATCAAAGCCAGCGTCTCGACCTTCACCGGTGAGTTCCAGTCGCGCGCGAGGTTCGCCATCGTCGTGGCTGATCGGACCGTCTCGACCTTCAGCCGCATCGGCTGCACCGAGAGGATCCGCTGGTCGGTGAGGCGGGAGAAACTCTTGATCCACGACCCGATGCTCGACTTGTAGGCGCCGTATCGAGCTTCGGTGGTATAGCCAAGAAGCTGAAACGTATTCGCGCCGTGCTTCACGAACGTCACCATTCCGACGATCACTCCGTTTTGCTGGTCCTGCACCTGAAACTGGAGGGACGCCGCAGGCAGGCCGTTCACATTGCCCCACTCCGTCGAGCCCGCCTGGATGCCCTCCTGCCGCGCGAACGCCGCGGCCGCGGACTCCGGATCGCCCTGGGCCATGGTCAGTTGCACGATCGCATCTTTGGAAGACGGCATTCCCGACACCGCCTGTTTCGCGTTCTGGGTCGCCCAGTCCCGCGGAAAGTTCATCCTGAACGCGAGATCGGGGTGATAGAAGGCCTCCTCGCGGAAGAAGCCTTCCCGCGGGTTCTCGCCGAACATCATGCCGTCGAGCTGACGTATGAACTCCGGTCGGCCGAGCCTGCTTCCCGAAGCACCCTGCTCCTGAATCGCCTTCTTCATGTCGGAAAGGCGGTTTGGGGGAGCCGGATGGGTGGCCAGCCAGTTCGGGAGACGGTCACCGCCGGCGGCGCCGGTCACGCTGTCGAGCATGCGAAACACGTCGAGCATCCCTTCGGGGCTGTAGTCCTTCCTGAGGATGTATCGAAGGCCCAGCTCGTCCGACTGGCTCTCCTGATCCCGGCCGAACTTCAAAAACATCAGGCCGAACGCCGTGCTCAATGCGTCCCCGCCCTGCCGGAGTGTGGGGGAAAGAATCATGCCCACACCGAGGCCCACGGCGCCGAGCATCTGCTTGCTCTGCGCGCTCGCCGAGTGCCGCGCGGTGACGTGACCGATCTCGTGACCGAGCACTCCCGCGAGTTCGGCTTCCGAGTTCATGTGCGCGAGGATCCCGCGGGTGAGGTAGACGTAGCCGCCGGGAAGCGCGAAGGCGTTCACCTGAGGATCGTCGACGACGCGGAACGTCCAGGGCAAAGACGGCCGCTCGGACACCGCGGCGAGGGGACGAGCCACCGACTCGACATAGCGCTGGAGGTTCTGGTCGGGG
>JANNJB010000164.1:0-2648 GCA_031405615.1 Vicinamibacteria bacterium
CTAGAACCAAACCCCGCCCGCAAGTAGAGCCGATTGGCCCCATCGCTGCGCGCGATCGCGAGGCTCACCGTGTTCTCGGGCTTGAGAACGGCGAGCCAGATCCCGCCTCCCACGCCCGTGTGCCATACGCTGGACGTCTCCCCTTTGAGGAAGACGCGTCCTCCATCCGCAAGGCCGAAGATGCCTACGTCCAGGGGGAGAAGCAGTCGGGTCCGAGCCAGGCGTAGACGGAGTTCGGCGTTACCGAACACTGCCCCGTCCCCGGCATAACGCTGACGCCCTCAGGCCCCGAACGCTGTCCAGGCCACCGATGTAGGCGGCATCTTGAAACGGATAGCGCCCGAAGACCTGCTTCCCGGCGGCGCGCACGGCAAGTGTGGGCCGCAGCGGGCCCGAGGAACGCAGGAACGCAGTCGCCTCGCCATGGACTTCACCGAAGGATCGTTCCACGCTCCAGCCCTTGGGGAAGAACCTCTTCAAGGGGATCCGAGGAGTACCTTGTCGAAGATGGTTGCGTCCTTTGGGGTCAGGACGCGCCCGTGTTCAAGGCGCAGGCAGTCCGGGCGGATATCGAACTCACCCGCGCCGAATGCCAGCTTGACGGTGAAATTTTGACGAGCACGGGCATAATGTTGCAGCAGAATGCCTTCTATGGCATATTATCGCTGTGAAATTTGCATCGTTGCTGGCGATCGTAGCGGGCCGGCCGCTTTTTGAAACGGGCTTTCTTCTCGCCGGTGACGTCGACCCAAAAGACATTCGACGGCAACTGTCGCGTTGGGTCACGAGCGGCCGCCTCGTTCAACTCCGTCGGGGCCTGTACGCGCTCGCGCCTCCCTACCTTCAGACTGAGCCGCATCCGTTCCAGGTGGCCAACCAGCTGGTGCGCGGCTCGTACGTGAGCCTGCAATCGGCACTGGCCTACCACGGCCTCATCCTTGAGCATGTGCCGGTGACGACCAGCGTCACCAGCGGCCGTCCTCAACATCGTGAGAACCCCTTCGGCTCCTTCGAATACCACCACTGCGCTCCACAGCGACTGGACGGATATCGGATGGAGGATCTCGGCGGTGGCCAGGAGGCCCTGGTGGCGACACCCGAGAAAGCGCTCACGGATCTCATTCACCTGACGCCAGGCGCCGATTCGGAAGCGTGGCTCAGGGAGCTGCGGCTCACCGGCCTCGAGAAGTTCGGTCCGGACCTGCTTGAAAAGACGGCGGGACAAAAGCCGAAGATTCGCCGGGCCATGAGGCGCCTGATGGCCCAGGCCGAGGCCCTGGCTTGAAGGAACGTCTTCGCGAGCTTGTTCACAATTCCGCGGGCGGTTCCGCCGCCCGGAATCTCGCCCGCGAATTCCTTCAGGCCCTCATCCTGGGCGCACTTCAGCGCGCGGGGGCCATGGTGCCCCTTGCCTTTCAAGGGGGCACAGCGTTGCGCTTCCTCTACTCCACAAGACGCTACTCGGAGGACCTCGACTTCGCCCTCGAGCGGCCGGGAGCGGGCTACGACTTCAGGTCCTTCCTCGACGCAATCCAGGCGGACTTGCGGCGGGATGGATACGTCGTCGACCTGGCCCGAGTGAGCAACCAGAGAGCGGTGCACAGCGCGTTCGTGCGATTTCCCGGTCTGCTGCACGAACTGGGCCTTTCCAACCGACGTGACGAGGCCCTGTCGGTCAAACTCGAGGTGGACACTCGCCCGCCCGCGGGCGCGGTGCTGGAGACGACGGTTGTGAGGAGGCATGTTCTTTTGCGTCTCCAGCATCACGACCGCGCGTCGCTCCTGGCCGGGAAGCTTCACGCAATCCTGCAACGACCCTATCCCAAGGGTCGCGACTTCTACGATCTGATCTGGTACCTGAGCGACCCTGAGTGGCCAGACCCAAACCTCGTGCTCCTGAACAATGCGCTGGCCCAGACGGCTTTCCAGGGAGGGCCCCTCTCACCGACCACGTGGACCGAGGCGTTGCGCGCGCGGGTCCGTGGCGTGAAGTGGGATGCCCTGCTGAAGGATGTCGGGCCATTCCTCGAATCCGATGACGAGCGGGCGCTTCTCTCGAACGAGACGGTCACGAGTCTGCTCAAGCAGCGAGCGAGACGACGCGGCCCATCAAGTCGAACCAAGTCAAAGGAGTGAAGTGATCGTCTTTACGCGCGAACTCGAACGTCGTCGACTTGAAGTTCTCTGGCGAGATGTAAGCGCTCAAGTCACCCTTGAGCGCGGCCTTCGCCGCGCGATCACTCTTCATCCTTGGCAAACGCTTGGTCATATTTCGCAATCTCCCTCGCATGCATGAAACGGGCGCTGATCGGCCGAATCAACTTCACGCCTCTCACCGCACGAACCGTGAAAGCCACGATCATCGGCTTCCCACCGGGGCCACGTCCGATAGCGAGGAACCGGTCCTCGGTCCATGAATGTCTCGGATCCGGAGCCACCCAAAGATTTCGACCGAAGAACGCCTCGACAGTTTCTCGCGAGATGCCGTGCTTCGCTTCGTTCTTGAACGAGTTGCCGGAATCCCAGTCGAACCCGTCGACTTTCACGTCTGGAGTGTACGTCAACGTAGGGGCAGTTGTACATACAAATGTCTAGGAAGCGTTCATACCGCTGCGCGTTGAGCGAGAATTCGGCCTCGATCGTAAGAC
>JANNJB010000165.1:0-3712 GCA_031405615.1 Vicinamibacteria bacterium
CTAGCAGCCCGTGGTGAAAGCCACTTTCGCCGGCGTCATCACATCGTCGATTCGCTGATCCACCAATTGTCGCGAGAAGCCGCGTACATCTCTTCGAGGGCGGAGAAGGCGCTCGAGGGTGCTGAATAGTGACGCCAGCGCGGCAAGAACGGCCCGAATACGACCTTGCAGGCTTCGCGGGGTGCCCACGCCGCAGATCGTCCGCATCAGGAGGGAGAGATTGAACGCGCTGCTGTGAACGAGGACGCGTTTCAGTACGTTCTCGTGTCCACGCACCTGCGTTCGTCTCAGGCCGCCGGTGCGATACATGTGCGCAAACGGTCGCTCGCATCGTTCTCCGCGGAGCTTCTGTAGTGCCTGTCCGTACTTCCCCTGACTTCTTCGGCGATTCGCGTACACGGTTCGTCGAGCGTTCAGATCGCCTCGCCACTTTCGCCGGTGTTGAATCGGGACGGACACATAGGCTTGGAGTCCCTGCGCCTCAAGGGATTCCAGCACCGCGGTGCTGTGATAGCCCTTGTCGGTCACCACCTTCTTGAGCATCTCTTCGCCATGGATGCGTTCGATCTGAGCCCGCGCCTCACGTACCGTCTTCTCGATCGTGGTCGTGTCGCCCTGGTCTGCGCCTTGGATCGTCACCGCCACGATCGCTCCCGTCTTCATATCCACGGCCTGCTCTGCTTTGTGCCCGAGCCGCGTCCGTCCGTCCTTCATCTTCGCGATTCGCGAGTCGGGATCCGATTCGCTCATCCACTCCGCATTCGAGCCCTTCTTCTTGCGCATCCGGTCCAGTCGCACCATGGCCGCCCGCGTCGGCGTCTTGATTCCCGAGGCCTTCGCCAGGCCCTTCAAAAAGTCCGTGTACGACTCTCCCGTATCCCGACGCACGATGCTCCGCATCGCCGCGTTCGCTTCCAGAGTCGTCGCGTCAATACCGATCGTCTTGCCATCGACCAGCCCTGTCTCACTCAGCCGACTCAGGACCCAGGAGAACACCTCACTGTGCGTTTCCACATCAATCAACCGACGGGTCCGAGAAATCGTCGAGTGGTCCGGCGTGCCCTCGTTGAGCGAGAGCCCGAGAAAGCTGCGCAGTGCCAGAGAATCCGACGCTCGCCACGACATGCCGCGCTCGGATTCCAAGCCTTCGAAGTACCCCATCAGGACAACCCTGAAATACATCCCGGGAGCCATGCTCGGGCGTCCCAGCTTCGCCGCATAGAACTTCCGGCACCGCGACTCGACGTACTTGTCGAATCCCGCCTTCTCCAGAAGCTCGTTGAGTCGTCCGTAGAAAGGATGACCGGGGCTCTTAGGAAGGTCCTCCGTCAGTACGAACAGTCCTCCCTGCTTCTTCCGTCGCTTTCCCATCGCCATGTACTTTTGACGATGGGCCGCGAGAAAAGACTATCACCACAGGCTGCTAGGCCCCGGCTTTCGCCGGGGTGACGAGAGGTCCAATCGGCATGGTAGTAGGGGCACGCTGCGCGTGCCCATTTACGGAATAATGTGGAACTCGGTTTCTTTGACGTAGTCCTTCTTCGCCACGTTGTCGCGCAGGCGAAGCTGAGCCACGTACTTGCCCGGCTCGTAGCCGCCAAGCGGCACCGGACCCGCGGAGGGTGTCGCCGGTTCGGTGTCGTAGGTCTGGTCCGGAGCCTTGGCGACCGGCTTTCCGTCTTTCAGGATCTGGAAGCCGCCCACCACGGAGATCTTGCCGGCCTCATCCTTGGAAGCACCGTAGATCGCGCAGAGGAGGGTGACGCTTTCACTCTTCTTGAACACGTTCCCGTACCGGGGCATGAACTTCGTGGTGCCGAAGATGAACTCGAAGTAGGGATCGTCCTTCGCCGCGACCGGAGTGTCGACGATGTCGGCAAGGACCATCACCGGCGAAACCGTCAACTCGGCCCCGTACTCCTGGGTCTTGATGGCAAGCTCAGCCACCGCGCCCTTGTTCGACTTCGGGTCGATCGCGCCGATCTTCATCGCGTGCTCGCCGGGACGCAGCGGCATGCCGAAGGAAGAGACGAACTTGTTGTCTTCGACTTCGGCGGTCACCTCGCGGTCCTGGGACTTGAGAACGCGGCCTTCCTTGTCGGTGGAGTGAACCGAAACCACCACTTTCGCCACCTTCTTGCCGCCTGATTCCGAAACCGTGAGACCGGTGGCGTCGCCCTGGATGAGGCCGGCCACGAACACCGAAGCTCCATCCTGGGACCGGATCTCGAGCAGGGACTTCGCTTCGAGCGGAAAATCCGTGCGCGGTGTCTTCAAGAGCGCCTGGACCGGCGTGGGCTTGGGAAGGAGGTCGACGAGTTTCACCAGCGAACCTTTGCCGTCGTACTTGTACGAGAGGTTCGTCTGAACCACTTTGAACTCAGCGATCCGATTCAGCTGGTCGCCCAAACGAGTCCCCTGCGGAAGCATGCACGTCCCGTCGAGGCCGATCTCGATCTGGCCGCCCACGAACGTCACGCCCGGCCGGTCCTTGTACGTCCACACTTCCGGGGAGCGAAAGGCCACGTCGCCGGAGGTCTCCTTCTTCACATTGTCGGGGGCTCCGAGAAGAACGTGGAGCCTCCCGCAGTCGGTCAGGGAGCCCAACCGGCCCGCGGTTTTGTACTTCTGGTCGACTTCAGCGGCGAGCTTCTGATACTCGGCCTGGTACTCGTTCTCCGGGGTGTCGAGGTTCGGATCGCGCCTCGCCCAGAAGATCTTCTGGAACTCCGCGGCGTCGTTGTTGTTCTTGAGGCTCTTGTAGGCCTTCTCCTCCTCGGGGAGGATGATGGGGCGCACGGTTTCCACCCACTTCTTGGCGTTCTTGTCCATGTCGGCCATAGCCGTTCCGGCGAGGAGGACGAGGAGGAGGGGCGAGAGGCCGAGTCGTTTCATTGGACGGTTCCTTGCTGGCGGCGGAGTTTTTCGGGGTGTCGCGGTCCCTTCCGGGAGGGCCGCGAGGTGTGGGAAACGGGAGTGTACCGCCGCGGAAATGAAACTCGGGACCGGGCCTCGTGGTAGTTTCGTGGCTTCACCCCCATGTCCGGCCAGAACTTCCGAAGAGTCGTCACCGCCGCGTGCCTCCTGCTCGCGTGCGGAAGCGACGCCTTCGCCGCGAAGAAGTCGCGGAAAAGAGCGCCCGCCAAACCGATCCCGGTGTCGATTCTGGCCCCGCCACAGGCTTCGGCCTTCGATCTCAGGGTCGTCGAAGCCACGCGCGCGGCGATCCGCAAACGCTCGAACGTCGCGGTCGTGGTCATGGATCCCTGGACCGGGCGCGTCCTGACCATCGGCAATCCGCAATCCGGACTCTTCACCGCGTATCAGCCCTGCTCGGTCTTCAAGCTCGTGGTCGCGGTGGCCGGCCTCACCGAGGGTGTGATCACGCGCGATACCCGCTACACCTGCTCGAACGGCTGCTGGCTCAGCCCCGGCCACGGTCCGATCGACCTCGGCCGCGCGCTCGCGGTTTCGTGCAATCCCTACTTCGAATGGGTGGGCGAGAGGCTGGGCTTCGACGCCGTCCGCAACTACTCGAAACTCCTCGGCCTCGGATCTCCGACCGGAATCAACCTGGCGGGAGAGACCGCCGGGGTCCTACCCTCGGTCATCCCGAGCGGCGGCCTCGGCCACATGTCCTCGCACGCCCAGGGCGTCAAGACCTCGGCGATGCAGCTCGCCATCCTGATGTCGGCCCTGGTGAACGGCGGCG
>JANNJB010000166.1:0-7567 GCA_031405615.1 Vicinamibacteria bacterium
GGCGAGACGGAAGACGGCATAGAGGCGCTCGAGTATGTCGAGCCAGTTCGCCACCGTCTTGTGGGCCACCTGCAGATCTTCACGGAGGCCGTTGATCGACAGGGGAGAACCGACGAGGGCCGGGAGCCGGGTGACCAGCATCTCCAGGGTCCCGAGATCCTGAACTCGCTCCAGGGACGTGATGTCTCCGTGAATCAACCGGTCGCGGTAGTCCCGTGACCAGCGCCGGGCTTCGACATCGCTCCCTTCGAAGAAGGGCTCCGGGAAACCGGAGAACTGCAGCAGGTCCTTGAGGTCCTTGGCCTTCCGCAGCCCGAGTTCGGCGACGGAGAGAGGATGCAGACGCAGGTAGTGATATCGGCCCTGCAGAGAGTCGCCTCCGTATCGGTACAGGTCAAGTCGGGCGCTGCCGGTCACGAGGATCTTCTGACCGGGGATACGGGCGTCGAAAAGCCCCTTCACGAAACGCCGCCAGAAACGGTACTTGTGGATCTCGTCGAGCACCCACAAACGCGCCACGGGAAGCTCCGCCTTGAGGATCTGCTCCCGGTGCGACGCCACGTCCCAGTTGAGGTATCCCTGACCGCCACCGGGAAGCGCGCGGGCCAATGTGGTCTTGCCTACCTGGCGCGGACCCCCGAGGAACACCATTTTTCGCCCGAGGTCCTTCTGGACCTGAGCGGCCAGGTAGCGGGCTTTTTTCGACATGGGCGACGACCGGAGTGTACAGGCATTTTCTACTACTAGTGAAATAACGCGTGAGTAATTTTGACTGGTGTCCACAATACTCACGCCTTGACCGGAGGCCGGAGCCGCCCGCCGCATGGTCTTCAGCACCCTGCCGTCTAAGCTCGCAAGTGCGTGATCTCCCTTGCCCTCAAGAGCCTGCGGCAGCGCATCGGCCTCTCGCTTGTCTGCATCTTCGCCTGCGCCATCGCGGTCGCCTCTCTCGGCGCGTCTCTTGGCGTGGGCGATGCCCTCGAGACGGAACTCGCGCGACTGGCCCGGGCGCGCCGCGGCCAGGCCACCGACGTCCTGCTCTTTCCAAGACCCTTGAGCGCTGCCGTTCTGGCGCGGGCGGCCGAACTCCCGGGCCGGGCGGCCGCGGTCTACGACGAGCGCGGGCGCACGCGGATTCCCGAAGGCCCGCACATCGAGTCGACCGTGCTTGGCATCGACGACAGCTACACCGCTCTTCATGGTCTCCCTTTCCCGGCGCCCAAGGGTCGCGAGGCTTACCTCTCCGCGGCGCTAGCCGAAGTTCTGGGGGTGAAAGTTGGGGAGACCGTTCTCGTGGACGTTCCCAGGGCCCGGGCCCTGTCCGCCTCGCTCCTTTTCGGCGACCGGAGCGGCGCTCAGGCCACGGTGCGGCTCAGAGTCGCGAAGATCCTCGGCCCCTCCGAAGGCGGCGAGTTCACGCTGCGGCCGACGCCGGACCTGCCCCGCGCCGTTTACGCCTCGGTGGCCGTTCTCGCGTCCGCGATCTCGCACGACGAATCGGAAGAGAGGTCGGAGCCGCCGTCCATCGCCAACCGCCTGCTCATTCGCGCCCCGGACCCGAGCGACCGCCAGTCCTGGCCGAAAAGAGTGATCGACGCGCTCACCCTCGAAGACTTCGGGCTCCGCATTTCGACTACGGCTCTTGGAACCGTCGTCCACGCCGGTGAGGCCACGATCACGCCCGATCTCGAAGCGGGCGTTCGCAAGGCTCTCGCCACCCCTCCCCAGGAAGCACTCGCGTACCTCGCCACCGGTATCGATCTCGGTAAGACGTCGGTGCCCTATTCGGTCGTCATGGGCCTGTCGGTCGAGGAACTGCAGGCGCGCAGCGGCAGGACGGCCCCGGCCGCGCCGTCCGGCGGACGAAGTCTCTGGCTCTCAGCATGGGCCGCGCGCGATCTATCCGCGAAACCGGGTTCGCTCGTCACCCTCCATTTCGACCTCTGGCGCGAGGCCGGCCGGCTCGAACCGCAGAGCGTCGAGTTCACTCTCGCGGGCATTGTTCCCGACACCCGGGCAAGGGAGGACCGCGCTCTTGTGCCCACCTATCCGGGAATCTCCGACGCGAAAAGCCTGGGCGAGTGGGATCCGCCTTTCCCGATCGAACTCGCGCGCATTCGTCCAAAGGACGAGGATTTCTGGAAGGAGTATGGCCCTTCGCCCAAGGCCTATCTCGACCTCGCCACCGCGCGCGAGTTGTTCGGAGACTCGGGAAGCCGCCTCACCACGCTCTTCACGAAGGGCGCCGATGAGGCGACGATGAGCCGCGACGTGCTTCAGCGCCTTCGCGAGGGCACACCTCCCTTCATCGTCCAGGACCTCGCGGCCGCGAGCGGCGCTTCGAGCGCGCTCGATTTCGGCGCGTACTTCGCGGGCTTCTCCGCCCTGCTCATCATGTCCGCCCTGCTCGTGGCCGCGGCGTTCGTGCGTTTCCTCTTCGAAACACGCTCGCGCGAACTCGGCGTCTTGCGGATGTGCGGCTGGAACGCTTCGGACGTGCGCCGCCTCTGCATCACGGAGGCATCTCTCCTCTCCGCTCTGGGCGCCCTCGTCGGTCTGGCTCTGACGCCCCTCGTCTCCCTCGGTCTCCAGCAGATCCTCCGTCCGGTGTGGGCGCGCGGCGTCTCCGAATCGCCGGCTCTGGTGACCGCGGAATCGCTGGTCGCGAGCACCGTGCTGGGCTTTGTGCTGAGTGTCGCCGCTCTGATCCTCGCGCTGCGCGCCACGCTGCGGCGCGAGCCTTTGGATCTTCTGCTCAGTCGCGAGGGTGAAGTCGCAGGTAAGCCGCGGAGCCGCGCCGCGTGGTTGCCCGCAGGCTCGGCACTCCTCTTCATTGCCGCCGTAGCGCTGATTCAAACCGGGCGCCTACCCGAAGGCCCGGGCTTCTTCCTGGTGGGCGGATGCGCGCTCGCCTTCGGCCTTGGCCTCATGCGACGGTGGGCTCTCGGCACGCGAGGAGGGTCGCCTGGCAGTCCGGTGCGAATCGGCCTGCGCGGCCTGCGCTTCCGGCCCGCGCGCGTGCTCTTCGTCGCGACGTTGCTGTCGAGCGCCACATTCGTGGTGTTCGCGGTGTCCTCTTTCGCCAAGAGAGACACGTCCGACCGCACACCGTCAGGGCCGCGGGGCGGCTTCGATCTTTTTGTCGAGACCAGCGGTCCCGTCTTCGACGACATCGCCACACCGGAAGGCCGTCTGCGGTCCGGCCTCGGTGATGCCGAAGGCCCGCTCGGTCGCACGCCCATTTCGCGCTTCCGACTGCGCGAAGGAGAAGACACGAGCTGCCTCAATCTCTACGCGCCCACCAATCCGCGCCTCCTCGGCGTCGAGAAGTCTTTCCGCGATCTCGGGCGTTTCCCGTTCGCGGCGAGCCTCGCCACAACCGAAGGCGAGAAGGCGAACCCCTGGACGCTTCTCATGCCCGCGAGCGGTCTCGGGCGGGAAATTCCCGCCATCGTCGACGCCAACTCGCTGCAGTACGTGCTTCACAAATCGCTTGGTGACACGATGGACATCCTCGACGGTCACGGGAAACCGCTTCGTTTGAAGTTCGTGGCCTCGCTCAAGGAGACCGCGCTCCGTAGCGAGATCCTCATCGCTGAGGAAGCGTTCGAGACGTATTTCCCCCAGGCCGAGGGGTATCGGGTGTTCCTGGTCGAGGCCCCCGCCGCGGAAGGGGCCACGGCACAAGCACTTCGCGACGCGTGGCGCGATCGTGGAGCGCTCGTGTCGAGTCTGGCCGATCGCCTGGCCCGCTACTACGAGGTTGAGAACACCTATCTCGCATCCTTCCAGTGGCTCGGCGCTCTCGCCGCCGCTCTCTCGACCCTGACCCTCATCGCAGTGGCCGCGCGCTCGGTCTTCGAGCGTCGGGCCGAGTGGTTCGTGCTTCGCACATCGGGTTTCGCACCCGGTGATCTCCGGGTGATCGTGGCCTCGGAGATCGCGGCCCTGGCCCTCGCCTCGGTGTCGATCGGCGCCATCGCGGCGGCGATCGCCCTCCTGCCCTTGCCCCGCGCGTCGCACCCGTCGCTCGTTCTCACCCTGCTGTTTCCCGCGATCTGTCTCCTCGCCACCGCGGCCGCCACATTCGGAGCCTTCAAGGTGCTCGAGAATCCGCGGGTCAACAGGCCTGCGATAGGCTAGCGGTCGTTCTCTAGGTGGGGGGCCGCACTTGCTTTGCCCCCCACGCCCCCGCGCTCCTGCCGAAATGAATTCGGCCTCCGCTAGTAGGTACCACTAATGAAGGGATCCACATCGATGACCTGGCTGATCTTTGCCTTCGCCGCCGCTTTGTCCTGGGGGGCCTACGGCGCCGCTCTTCACCGCGGGCAGGTGGCGCTCGGCAGTCCGATGAAAGCGCTCCTCTGCGTGGGCATCGCGTATTTCCTGATCGGTGTGCTGGTGCCGGTGGTGGTTCTCGCATCGCAGGGTCAGCTCACCGGCTTCAACATGATGGGCACGACAACCGCCACCGCCGCGGGTGCTTTGGGCGCCATCGGAGCGGTCTGCATCATCTTCGCGTTCCGTTCCGGCGGCCTTCCGAACTACGTCATGCCTATCGTCTTCGGAGGCGCGCCGCTCATCAACGTGTTGGTGACCATGGCGCTGCATCCGCCGAAGGAAACCCCCAATCCCATGCTCTGGATCGGCTATTTGCTCGCGGCCGGCGGGGCTTCGATGGTGCTGTACTTCCGTCCTCAGAGCTGATCAAGGCGGGCGGCTGATCGTCACCCTGGACTCACCGGCGTTCAGGGCTGGCGCGGCGTTCAAGCCCGAAGCCACAATCTCCGCGTGGTCTGCGGAGATTGGCCGGTGGCCCTGCGGAGAATACGGCCTATAATCTCCGCAGCAAGTGCGGAGTATGGTCAAGTACATCTACGAACGCCGCGAATGGCCCGCCTTCGGCTGGAGCGACGAAGCGCTCGCCGCGCCGCTCGCCGCGGTGCGTCATCGGCAAGGTCGCCTGATTGGCCGCATGGAGGCGCTCGGGTTCGATCTTCGGGCCGAGGCCGTCCTGCAAACCCTTACCGAAGACGTCTTGAAATCGAGCGAGATCGAAGGCGAACTCCTGAACAAGGATCAGGTCCGCTCTTCGGTGGCGCGCCGGCTGGGCATGGATATCGGTGGCCTAACCCCGGCCGATCGGGAGGTGGACGGCGTGGTCGACATGTTGCTGGATGCGACCCAGAGCTACCAGAAGCCCCTCACTCGAAAGCGTCTCTTCGCCTGGCATTCGTCGCTTTTCCCAACCGGTCGCAGCGGGATGAGGCGCATCAAGGTGGGCGGCTTCCGTGGCGACCGCAAGGGACCCATGCAGGTCGTCTCGGGACCGATGGGCCGGGAGCGAGTGCACTACCAGGCACCCGCTGCGGGTCGCCTGCAGGGGGAAACGAGGACATTTCTCGCCTGGTTCGAAGCCGAGGCGGCGACCGACCCCGTGATAAGGGCCGGGATCGCGCACCTGTGGTTCGTCACCCTTCACCCCTTCGATGATGGCAACGGCCGCATTGCTCGCGCGATCGCGGACATGGCTCTCGCCAGATCCGAACAGTCGCCACAACGCTTCTACAGCATGTCCGCGCAGATCCGCGCCGAACGTGATTCGTACTACGCCATGCTGGAAGCAACCCAGAAAGGCGGGCTCGATGTGACGCTCTGGCTTGACTGGTTTCTGGCCTGTCTGGACCGGGCCCTCGGCGGCGCCGAGAAGGCGCTCGTCGCCGTGCTGGCCAAGGCCCGCTTCTGGGAGAGCCGCCGCGGCGTCTCGTTCAACGACCGTCAACGGGCGGTGATCAACCGCCTGCTGAATGGTTTCGAAGGCAAGCTCACCACGTCCAAATGGGCGGCACTCGTCAAGTGCTCGCAGGACACCGCCCTGCGCGATGTAGAGGACCTGGTCGTGCGCGGCGTTCTTGTGAAGGACGCGGCGGGCGGGCGCAGCACGAGCTATTCGATCGTCCTGGCCTGAGCGCGCCTACTCCTGCGCGGGGCTGGCGTTCAGTCCGGCAGGTTTTCGGCGGTTGGCTCCGGCAGTTTGTAGCTCGCGATGAGACCCACCGCATAAACGCCCACCGCCACCAAAGCAGCGGCGACCGCGAGTTTGGCCGCGGCCGCATCGCCCGGCATGTACTGGGCGAGACGACCCGTCACCACCGCCGCGAAGGTTCCGATGAGGCGTCCGCCCACGTTGGCCGCGAAGCTCTCGCCCGTGCCCCGGAGGTGGGTGGGATAGACCCGGGGCAGGTAGTTGCCCCAGAAACTCAATTGAGCCACGGTGAAGAAGCCGGCGAGAAAGATCCCGATCTTGATGGTTGAGATCGAACTGTCGAGGGCGAAGTAGAAGACGAGCGGCACCACGATGAGACCGGGGATCTGGAACGCGCGCAGCAGGCGCTGCCGCGAAATGATCACGAGGGCGAGGATCGCGAGGGCAATGCGTCCCGCGAGGCCGCCCATTTCCTGAGCGAACTGGACCTCGCCGACGATCGCCTGTCGTGCCAGCGGGGACAAGGCACTCACCTCGGAATGGCCGGGGATGATCTGCGGCATCTGCTGGATCGCGCCAAACGCCGCGCCCAGGGAACAGGCGAAGATCACGGTGCTGATGGTCGTGGTCTGCCTGAGGGCGGGCGCGAAGATCGCGGCCAGGCTCGGGCGCTTCAAGGTTCCTGCTTTGCTCTTTTGGAGCCAGACCGGTGACTCGGGCAGGAACGGACGGAGGATGATGAGCGGCAGAGCGGGGATCAGACCCGACATCAACGTGTAGCGCCAGGGCTCGTGGCCGCCGGCGATCGCGGGGAGGGAATCGCCGTTCTTGGCCACCCAGGTGAAGAACGCGGTCACCATCACGCCGCCGAGCGACGAGAACGCCTGGGTGATTCCCAGAATGCGCTCGCGACGCTTGGGCTCCGGAAAGAGTTCGGCAAGCCACGCGACCGCGGCCACGAACTCCACGCAAACCCCGACAAAAGTCATGCAGCGCAGAACGAGGAGGATGGGAAGGGAAGTGGCGAAGGCCGAAGCGCCCGCGGAGCCCGCGTAGAGGAGGATGCTTCCGACCAGAACCGCGCGCCTCCCGAAACGATCGGTCAAATAGCCGCCGAGCAGGCCGAAGATGCCGCCGCAGACCGCGGGCATGTAGAACATGAGGTCCCGCCACATGGCGTATTCGGGCGAGCCGAACTTGTAGCCGCCGAGCGCCTCGATGGCCGGGCGCAGGACCAGCGGCAGCATCAGCAGTTCGTACGTGTCGAAGGCGAAGCCGAGCGACGCCAGGATCACGATCACCCATTCGACGAACGTCAGCGGCTTATCTTTCTCGGCCATTGTTCCTCCATAATCGCGGCCCCGTGTTTCATCCCAAAGACGTCCAGAGGGCCCGACCGACTGTGCCCGGGATCTTAGTGCGAAGGTCGGGATTCCCCGGAGCCGCCGCCCTTTCCCTGCTGTTCTCGCTTTTCGCAGGCCTGCCGTCGTTCGCGCACACCTTCGAGCGAACCACGACGCTGCTGCGGATCGACGCGGCCAGGAACTTCGAAGCGACGCTTCGTCTCGATCTCGACGCCCT
>JANNJB010000167.1:0-4148 GCA_031405615.1 Vicinamibacteria bacterium
ACCATGGAGTACGTTCCGGGCACCACGCTCCGGGAAGTGATCGACGCGCGCGGCGGGTTGCAGCTGACGCCCGCATTGCAGATCGCGAAGCAGGTGTGCCGCGGCCTCGCCGCCGTGCACAAGGCGGGGATCATCCACGGCGATCTCAAACCCCAGAACGTGATGGTGATGGGGAGCGGCGTCGCCAAGCTGATGGACTTCGGCGTCGCGCGCATGCGCTCGAACCAGGACCACGGCGGCGTCTCCGTGATAGGCACGCCGCTCTACATGAGCCCCGAACAGGCCAAGGGGGCCGATCTCGACGAACGCAGCGACATCTACTCGGCCGGCGTCATGATGTACGAGATGTTCACCGGCCAGTGCCCCTTCAGGGCCCGCGACGTGACCGAGATCCTGCAGATGCATCTTAATGACGAGCCGGCCGACCCGCGCACGCTGCGGCCCGAGATCCCCGCTGGCCTCGCCGAGATCATCCTGGCCTGTCTGGCCAAGCATCGCGCCCAGCGTCCGGCAAGCGCGGTCGACCTCGATCGGTGGCTCATGAGGGTGCGTGTCTAGAATGGACCCATGCGCGCGGCTTCGATCGCCCTTCTTCTCTTCCTGAGCGTTCCGGCCGCCGCCCAGGAAGCGGAGGAGCCGCCGCCCGTCGCGGCGGAGCCGGAGGGGTTCAAGTTCGGCGGCGAGATAAAGGCGGGATTCCGCTGGTCCCAGGAGCAGCAGTCCTCGATCTTCGGCGCGAATAACCAGATCGCCGGCTTCATGAGGACGCCCGACGTGGGCAGTTCGTTCGAGATCCAACACCTCGCGATTTCCGGCGAAGGGTTCGTGACCTCCGGAGTCTTCGCGAAGTTCGAGGTGCGTTTTCTCGATCTCTACAATCGCAATCCCACCTCCACCGATGACAGGGTGTTCGTTCGCCAGGCCTTTGTGCGCTTCGGGGACAAACCCGAGCTGCTTTCCGGCAACGCGGGATCGAAGGCTTACGCGCTCTTCGGCATGGCCCCGCGCTTCAGCAAGCAAATCACGCGTCGGCTCGAGAGCTACGGCCTGTGGGGCACCGCGGTGGGGCACCGCGGTGGGCCGGTTCGAACAACCTCAGCTCGAGATCGGCGCGCCCATCGGCGCCCATTTCTACGCGCGCGCCATGATCGGGTCGGGCAATCCGCTCTTCATGCGCGACACCAACGTCCTTGCCGGCGACAATCTCTCGGAGGCCGCGGTGAATACGAAGGCGACCTACGGCTTCGGCTTCCCGATCCTGTATGACGCGAAGGTCACCGAGATCAACGTCGGCGCCAATCCGGAGAAGGGCTTCGGGTTCGGCGCTCACTTTGGGGGCGGAGATAAGCCGGGCGTGGACATCCTCGCCTGGTACTTTGGCCGCAGACTCGCGAACACCGCTCGCCTTCGCGGCACGGATTATCCCGGCGAGCTTGCCGTCTTGCGCGGCGCGGGATTCCCGATTCCGACCAGCGGCGACAAGCGCCACGAATGGGGCATCAACGTTCAGGGGAAGGTAAGCGGCCTTCGACTCTTCGCGCAGTGGGTGGATCAGGATCTGGCGGGCGCGAGCCGCTACGGCATCGAAGCCGAGGCCGCGTGGATCTTCCAGTTGCCCGGTCTCTTTCTCGTCGGCGAATCGCCATTCGGGAACTGGATCCAGCCGAGCTTCCGGTATTCGTGGATCGAGAACCGCTTCGCCGCGCCCCGGTCCTACCCGCGTCTGGCCGTGCAGTGGCCGTGGAAGAAATACGACATCGGCGTGCGCATGGGCCTCGTTCGCAATGTCGACCTCACGGCCGAGTACACGATCCACTGGGTCTTCCGAACCGTCGATCTTCCGAACCTTCCGATGAAGGAATTCGTGGTGACGTTGCGAACAGGATGGTAGGGGCCGGTTGTGCCGACGGCCCCGCCATTTCGGGGCACGCGCAGCGTGCCCCTACGGTCCGGTGGTACGACGCGTTGCGCGTGCCCCGACGTTTCGAATGATGCCGGTTGTGCCGACGGCCCCGCCATTTCGGGGCACGCGCAGCGTGCCCCTACGGTCCGGTGGTACGACGCGTTGCGCGTGCCCCGACGTGCCGGCGTCAAACCCCCGACAGGAACGCGCGGGCGTGGTCGGGGTCGAGGGGCCGGGAGAAGAGATACCCCTGGCCATAACGGCAGCCAAGACTCTTCAACATGTTCCGCTGGTCGACGGTCTCGACACCTTCGGCCACCACATCCATGCCGAGACTGGTGGCCAACGAGATGATGGCCCCCACGATGTCGCGTTCGCGGCCGCCCTTGTTGAGCGCGATCACGAACGAGCGGTCGATCTTGAGGGTGTCCGCGGGGAAGCGCAGCAAGTAGCTGAGCGAGGAATAGCCGGTGCCGAAGTCGTCGATGCACAGGTGCGTGCCGAGGGCCTTGAGGCGCTTCAAAAGGTCTACCGCCATCTCGGGGTTTTCCATGATCACGCTTTCGGTGATCTCCAGCTTCAGCCTTGACGCGGCGAGGCCGGTTTCGGACAACACGCGCTGGACTTCTTCGATGAGGTCGCCCTGCGAGAACTGGCGGCCGGAAAGATTCACGTTCACGGTGAGATGTTCGGGCAGGGCGGGGGCGGCGGTGAGCCAGCGACAGGCCTCGCGGAGCGTCCATCCGCCGATGCGGAAGATCAGGCCGGTCTCTTCGGCGAGGTGGATGAACTCGTAGGGGCCGACGATCCCGCGCTCCGGATGATTCCAACGGACGAGAGCTTCGAAGCCCGCGGTCGCCTCGTCGGCGAGGGTCACGATGGGCTGATAGTGGAGGACGAACTCGTTGCGCTCGGTGGCGCGCCGCAGCGAGTGTTCGAGCTTGAGCAGGCCCACGGCCCGCTTGTGCATGGACTCGTCGAAGATCTGGAACCGCGCCTTGCCCGTGGTCTTCGCCTGGTACATCGCGGTGTCGGCGTCGCGGAGCATGTCTTCGGCGCTTTCGTACTGCGCGCCGCTGAAGGCGATGCCGATCGACACGGTGGCGAAGATGTCCTGGCCGCTCACCCGCAGCGGCGTCTCGAGCGCGCGGAAGATGCGCTCCACCACTCGGCGAGCGTCGTCCTTGTCATCGAGATCGTCGAGCAGGATCGCGAACTCATCGCCGCCAAGACGCGCCACCGTGTGCTCGGCGCGCAGCGTGGTTTGAAGCACTTTCGCGATCTGGACCAGGAACTGGTCGCCCGCCATGTGCCCGAGCGAGTCGTTCACGACCTTGAAGCGGTCGAGGTCGAGGAACAGGGCCGCGAAGACATGGGTGGGCCGGCGTTTGAGCCTCGCCATCGCGGTGCGCAGGCGATCCATGAAGAGGGCGCGGTTCGGAAGCCCGGTGAGGGAATCATGGAGGGCGTCGTGGAGCAGTCGCTTCTCGGCCCGGCGCCGTTCGGTGACGTCGGCCCCGATCGAGGCCATGCCGCACGTAGCACCCGCGGGGTCGTGCAGGACGGTCGAGTTCCACGAGACAACGCGCGCCTCGCCGCGGGCGGTAAGGATCTCGTATTCCTCATGAGGTGCGGTGGCGGCGGCGATGTGTTCCGCGAACGCGGCCTTCATGCCCTCGCGTTTCTCGAGGGGGGCGGCGAGTTCGAACCAGTTGCGCCCAACCACGTCCTCTTCGTGTTGGCCGAGAAGTTCGAGAGCGTATTCGTTCGCGAAAGTAACTTCGCCCGCGGCGTCGAGGAGGACGGAGACGAGCTGCACGTTTTCGATCAGGTCGCGGAGCCGCCGCTCGGACTCGCGCATCGCGCTTTCAGCGAGTTTGCGATCGGTAATGTCGAACCCCATCGCGAGGATGGCGGTACGGCCCTCGTGTTCGATCGGGCTGAGCGTGAGGTCGAGCCACGGTTCGGCCCCGGCGGGGCCGTCGAGCTTCAGTTCGAATCGCGGCGTGGACAGCGTCGCGGGCCCGGTGGTTCCGGTCATTCGCTGCCGCAGGGCTCCCCGAGAATCGGCGTGCGCGCTACCTGCCCCGGCGCGCCAGCACCGACGCCGACAACGCTTCCAGCACGTCCAGCGAATCGCCCCATGACAAACACGCATCGGTGATGCTTTTGCCGTATTCCAGCGCCTTGGCGTCGTCTTTGCCGGGTGTGAATTTCTGTGCGCCGGGGTTCAGGTGGCTTTCGA
>JANNJB010000168.1:0-2447 GCA_031405615.1 Vicinamibacteria bacterium
GTCTGGAGGCCGCCTGAACGAGTTCGTGTATCAGTATTCGTACTTCCTTAACTTCATCTCGGCAAACTCGGCGCTGCCCTACGAGAGCTTCCCGAACGCCGTGACCGTGGGTCAGAGCGTTAACACGCCCCAGACCACCGAGCAGCACAAGCACCAGTTCCGGGACGACTTCACCTGGACCATGGGCAAGCACGATCTGCGGGTGGGCGGCAGCTTCATCTACGAGCCGACGCTCGACATCACGTTCTCCACCGGCCAGGTGAACCAGTACACCCATCTCGCCGATTCGCGCACCGCGCCGATCTCCGCCATCACTCGCAATGGTTCGATCGGCTCCGGGCCGGGCGGAAGTGTGGGCCGGATCCCCAACAACCAGTACGCTTTCTACCTTCAGGATGGCTGGCGCGCGAGCGACAAGCTGACCGTCGACATCGGCGTCCGTTACGACCTGGTGACCGGTTTCGCGTTCGATCAGAGCAAGAACATCATCTTCGCGGAACTCACGGCGGCGGCTAAGGCCGGCGTCTTCACGCGGAGCGGAGCCCCTTGCCCCTGTATCGGCTTCGAGGACTTCGGCAAGGAAGCCAAGGAGGACACGAACAACATCGCTCCGCGCGCGGGATTCACGTACGACAGCAAGGCCGACGGTTCTTTGGTATTCCGCGGCGGCCTGGGCCGTTACTATGATTTCGCCTACACGAACGCGAACATTCTCTTCGCGGTCATCGGGGCGCAGTCCTCGTTCGGGCAGGTCTACAGCAACACCAACAGCGCGGGTATCCGGAACGCGGACGGGAGCTTCTACCAGGTGGGTCAGCCCCTGCCTCCGAACCAGTTGGTCGGGGCGAGCGCTCCTCTCCCGAGCCACGCCGCCACACCGCTGGTGAAGCAGCCGTTCACCGACCAGGCGAACTTCGGTGTTTCCAAGGCGCTTGGCAAGAACTACGCGGTTGAAATCGACGGCGTCTATGCCCATGCCAAGGATCTCGGTACCCGGCCTCGACTCAACGTCCGCATCAACGGGGGCGCGCGTCGGTTCGCCGGCATTCTGCCCCAGTCCGGCGCGGCCAACTTCCGGGTCGACATCATGGAAGGTGAGAGCCGCTACAAGGGTGTGAACTTCGCGCTCAAGAAGCGGGCGAGCGGGAACCTGAGTTTCACCGCCTGGTATTCGCTGTCCAGTTCCGAGTCGAACGCCAGCCTGCGCGCCACCGACGAATTCGGTGAATTCGATGCGCTCAACGCCTTCGATCCGTTCGCCGAAAACCAGACGGCTCCGACCCGTACCGATGCTCGCCACCGGTTCACCCTCAACGGCACCTGGAACGCTCCGGCCGGATTCCGCGTTTCGCCCGTCTTCCGCTACAAGTCGAAGACGCCCCGCAACGTCATCAGCGGCGTCGATACCAACCGCGATGGGCTGAACTACGACCTGCCGGTGGGCGTGGCCACGCTCAACTCCGCTCGGGGCGCCGACTTCAAGCAGTTCGACCTCCGCCTCGCGCGCCACGTCACCCTCAAGAAGGACATGCGGATCGAACTGATCGCCGAGGGCTTCAACATCACCAACGCCAAGAACCCGACCACCTTCGTTGCCAGCCAGGCGTCATCGTTGTTCGGCCAGCCCACCCGGTACGCGGGCGACTTCCAGGCCGGCGAGCAGCGTCTGTTCCAGCTGGGCCTCCGGTTCGAGTTTTAACTAACCAGTAGCTGTTTAGTCGTGCGAGGGGGCCCATTTTTTTGGGTCCCCTTTTTCTATTTGGGTCGTTTCATCGTCGCGGCAGCCCACCGCGTCTCGCGCCAGGCCCCGGCCTTCGCCGGGGTGACGAGCGGTCCAACAGGCGGAATTCCGGGAGAATGCACAACCGTCGCCCCCGCCCGGTCCCCTTGACCCCATCCTTCCAAGGCGCATAGAATCTCCCGCTTCCCGAAAGTGGGCACCCCCAAAGACTTTGGTGGGCGTCAAGCCCCGAGAATCGAGGAAGAAAATCTAAGAATAGAAGAGGCTTTACCCTTTCCATGTCCGATGTCGAACTGAACCCCTACGCGCAAACCCCGATGGACCCCGAGGAATACGAACGTCTCCTCGACATGTACGACGTGAGCTTCAAGAACCTCGCCGAGGGCGAGGTGGTGCGCGGCATCGTGCTGCGCGTGACGCCCATGATGATCGTGGTTGACGTGGGCTATAAATCGGAAGGCGTCATCGCCGCCGAAGAGTTCAAGGACGAGACCGGCCAGGTCACGGTCAAGGTCGGCGACCAGGTCGACGTTCTGATCGAGCGCACCGAGGATCGCGACGGCTACATCGTTCTCTCGCGCGACAAAGCCGAGAAGATGAAGGTGTGGGACGACGTCGAACGCGCTTTCCAGGAGCGCCGCATCATCACCGGCAAGGTGCTCGATCGGGTCAAGGGCGGCCTCGCCGTGGACATCGGCGTCCGCGC
>JANNJB010000169.1:0-1752 GCA_031405615.1 Vicinamibacteria bacterium
CAGCCCCCGAGGTCGGTCGACCGCCCGGGTTCGCCAACGGGTTCATATCGCGCGGACCCGGTGTACGTGCTGACGACTCCCGGGCGGATCCGTTCCGTGACCTGGGCCGCGCAGACGATCGAGGCGCGATGGTTCCAGAGCCGGATCAGGTCGTCGTCCTTGATCCCTCTCGCTTCGGCGTCGGGCCGGCTCAGCCGGGCCACGAGGTAGTAACGGCCATCCTTGAGCACGCGATGTTCCCGGATGTCATTGACACTGCTGCCCTCGTCGTCGCCCATGACGTGGAACGCGTAGCGGGTGTGCGCGGTCTGCAGCTTCAGCGGGAAGCCGGCGAGTTCCGGGTTACGCGTCGGATCTTCGTAGGTCGGCATGTACTTGTTGAGGGGAGGGCGATCCGGGTCGTCGATCTTCTTGAGGGTCTGGGCGATGAACTCGTATTTGCCCGACACCGTCTGCATTCCGTCGAGGTAGTTGCCCGAGTAGTCCGAGGGCAGGGGATAGGGCTCGGGCGTGTCCTTCTTCCGGCCTTCGTAGTACCAGCGGTTCGCGACCGCTTCCCGCGCGGGCTCCGGATCCGCGGGCACCACGAAGTAACCCTTCTTGAGGAACTTCCGCCACGTGGTGTGCTTGACGAGATCCGAGGAGTCGAACACGCGCTTGCACCAATCGAGTTCCGAGGTGCCGCCTTCCGAATACATCGCTCCGAGGTTCAGCTTTGCCGCGACCGCGAGGAAGATGTCGTAATCCGACTTCGATTCGCCGAGCGGCTCGATGCACTTGTGCTGCAGCGAGATCACGCGGTGGTTGTTCATCGAGTACATGTGATGCACGTACCCGGTGCCGACGTTGTACCACTCGCCAATGTCCCACTTCTCGAAGACGGTGCAGGCGGGCAGGATGACGTCGCAGTACGGCGTCTCGCCTTCCTTCCAGACCGACTGATTGACGATGAACTCGAGACTTGGATGCTGGTACGCCTGCACCCAGCGGTTTCCATTCACCATGGTGCCGAAGAGCTGGCTGCCGTACTTGTAGAGCATGCGCACCGGCACGTGTCCGGGCGATGGGTAGAAGAAGGGGAAGAACTGCCCCTGCACCGACGCGACGTCGGTGATGTAGCCCGAGGCCTTCCCCTGCGTGATCGCTTCCGGGAACCACATCCGCGGGATGCTCTGCCGCACCGAGTTCATGGTCACGATGTGCGGCATGCGCTGATAGTTGTTGGCCGCGTTCGCGCCGAAGGCCAGTTCGCCCGAGAACGAGCCTTCGCCGTAGCCCGGGAAGTAGAAGTTGAAGTCGAGCGGCGAGCCGAACTGCAGATTGCCGAAGTTGACGCCCGCGCGCCCCCAACCCTGCATCGCGGCCAGGATCGTCATCATGCGGGCCCACTGCATGCCCGTCGCAGTGCGGCAGGCGCCGCCCACACCCACTCCCCAGCTGCCCGCGCCGAGGTACGTCTTCTTCGATCCCCACTCGCGCGCCAGGGCGCGGACGTCGCGGGCCGGCACGGCGGTCTCGGCTTCCTGCCACTCGGGTGTTTTGGCCTGGCCGTCGGTCTCGCCCAGGACGTAGGCCTTCCATTCGTCGAAACCGTTGGTCCGCTCCGCCACGAACTTCTTGTCGTAGAGGCCTTCGGTGATCCAGACGTGACAGATCGCCTGCGCAAGGGCCGCGTCGGTGCCCGGCTTCGGGGCTATCCACTTGCCGCCCACGTGCGCCGCGGTGTGGTTGAGGTGGGGATCGATGTGGACC